>WQZE01000074.1 GCA_009780875.1 Bacillota bacterium
AAAGGGGTCACAAGGATTTGTATCAACCCACAAACACTCAATGACCACACGCTCCAAAGCATTGGACGCAAAGGGAGCACGCAAGAGGTGTTGTATTGGGTGACCAAGGCACAAGAGCAAGGCTTTGAGGTCAATATGGACTTGATTTGTGGATTGGAGGGAGAGACAATTGCCCACTTTGAAAAAAGTTTGTACGGGGTTTTGGGTGCAAGCCCTGACAATATCACGCTGCACACGCTGTGCTACAAGCGAGGGGCACGCAACCAAAAGATTGTCTACAATCCTTATGTCAACCAAATGATGGATTTTGGATACAGAGTGCTTTTGCAAAATGGGTATCATCCATATTATTTGTACAAACAAAAAAATGCTTTGGACAACCTTGAAAATGTGGGCTTTGCCAAGAGTGGCAAGGAGTGTCTCAACAATATCACAACGATGGCGGATTGTATGCCCACTGTGGGTGTGGGAGCGGGAGCCATCAGCAAGTATTTTTTGCAGGGTGGCAAGATTGAGAGGCAGCCCAATCCGTTGGATGTCAAAGTGTATTTGCAAAGGCTGGATAGCATTGTGACAAAAAAACGAGAAGTCATCAACCATCTATGAAAAAGGGGGGGGGCAGATGAGCATAGAAAGCATACAAACCAAAATACCCAAAGAACTAATGGAGATTGCAACAACGAGCGATACGCCCATCTATATTGTGGGTGGATTTGTACGCAATCATTTGGCGGGGCTGGGGCAAACCGATATAGATATTTGCGGTGCCAAGGCAGCGTGTGATTTGGTGTTGCCCAAAGGTGCGAGTGTGATTCCCGTGCACAAGTTGTTGGGTACCGCACTCATTGTGTATGGGCAAGAACAATATGAGTACACGCCTTTTAGGACAGAGGCGTATGACAAGGGGGGCGTGCATTTGCCCTCCCAAGTGTCTTTTGTGGAGGACATACAAAAGGATTGTTTGAGGAGAGACTTTGCGTGCAATGCGGTGTATTATGATATTGCAAAAGATGCGTATTTGGATTTTTGCGGTGGCATAGAGGACTGTGCAAAACGAAGGGTAAGACAAATTCACAACAAGGTGTTTGAATCCGACGGACTAAGGCTTTTGCGATTGGTCAGGCAATCCGTGGAGAGCGGGTTTGCCATAGAACCCCTCACACGCTGGGCGGCTAAAAAAAACAAAGACTTGCTTGCGGATATATCGCCAGAACGGATACGGCAGGAGTTGGACAAGATTTTGTCGGCAGACCAAAAATATGGACAAAAGGACGCACACGCCAAAGGGCTTGCGTTGTTGAGACAATTGGGGTTGTTTGCACACATTGTCCCGCTTTTGCAAGAGGGCGAGGACGCACTGGTGCAAAAGGCGTTGAATGCGTGCAAGGCGGCACCTTTGCAAGTCGGGTTGGTGGAACAAAAAATGACACCGCTCAGTCTACGGCTTGCCACACTTTTTCACAATTTGGGACAGATGGACAAAGTGAGGGATGAGCACGGTGTATTGGGGGCGGAGGGTGTGTATCAGTCGTTGCATAGGCGCAGTGCACACCTTGCTATGCAAACGATGAAAAAACTCCGCTATGACAATGCGACCATTGCCAAAGTGCAAGCACTGATTGCGTGGCAAGGCAGAGGATTGGCGGATTGCAAAAAGGGCGATACCGTGCTTGTGGAGAGCGAGTGTGTTTGGTTTTGTGCCAAAAATTTTGCACAAATGGGCGAACTTTTCTATACGCAACAAGCGATTTTTGAGGGCAATGGCTGCACCAGTTTGAGTGATGAATTGCCCAAAGGTACGGCTCCTATTTTTGAGAGCAAAATCAAGCAGGTCACCCAGTGGCTGGTAAAGAGCAAGGCGCCGCTCTCGCTCCAAGCACTTGCCATAGATGGGCAAGATTGCAAGCGGTTGGGTCTTTTGGGCAAGGAGATTGGGCAAGCGTTGGAGGCTTTGTGGGAGTGGTGTGTACTAAAACCAGGTCGCAACACCAAGCAGGCTTTGACGCAAAGGCTCCAAGAAATCTTGGGGCAGTTGTCAAAGGACAAAAAAAGTTTTTGAAAAAAGTTTTGAAATTTGTGCAAATTTAGTTGACAAATATTGGCAATCGTGGTACAATAGTGTTAGCAATTGAGATATGAGAGTGCTAACACTAAAATGTTTTGATTGCCAATTTGGCGAGGAGAGAGCGTGCAATGGCACTAAGCGAACGCAAAGAGCAGATATTGGCTGCCATTGTGGATAGTTATATAGAAAGGTGCGAACCCATCTCTTCTATGGACATCTCCAAAGACAGCAGATTGCCAGCACTGAGCAGTGCCACCATTCGCAACGAACTCGCTGCCCTTGAAGAAATGGGCTATCTATCTCAGCCACATACCTCCGCAGGGAGAGTGCCCACGGCACAAGCCTACAAGTTGTATGTGGAGCGTCTAATGCCCAAGACCAGGCTCTCGGAGAGTGAACTTGCTATTGTCAAAAAATATTTTGACAAAAAAATCACGGAACTTGATGATATCCTCAAAAGCACGGTCAAGGTCATTACCGAGGTCACCAATTTGACAAGTGTGGCATATGCAAGACCGGTCAAAAATTCGGTGATACAAAGCATCAAGTTTGTGCCGGTATCAAGCGAGTACGCTTTGGTGGTCATTGTGACCGATGTGGATATCCTCAAAGATGCTGTGATGACCATCCCGCCCAGCCTTTCTGAAAATGACTTTTTGGGTGCAAGTGAATTTGTGACCAGCGTGTTTAGGGGTAGAGCGATTGGAGAGGTGTCTGAGTCCACAAAAATCATCCAAGAAATCAAGCAAGAGTTTGTGGGCTTTTATGACTTTGTGTTCAAGATTTTGAGTGACTATGCCACGGACAAGGCCGAGAGCGGTGTTGTGATGGAGGGGCAAAGCAAAATATTGGAGCAGCCTGAGTACGCCAATCTTGGCAAAGCAAAAGCAATGCTCAATATCTTGGAGTCCAAAGACAAACTGGTGCCCATCTTGTGCAAAAGTGGAGATATGAATCTCAACATTCAAATCAGCCAAGATGACGAGATAGAAAAGGGCGTGCCAGAATGTGCCATTGTGACAGCCACATATAGTCTGGGCGGCAAAGAAGTGGGCAATGCGGGCGTGATTGGTCCTATGCGGATGGATTATCCCAAAATCATTTCCTTGCTTGATTATATTGGCAAGACCATTGATACCATACCCAAAGAACCATACAAAGAGGACAGCAAATAATCTACAATATTATGGAGGATGCCGTGATAGACAATCAAACGAGCGGTGACAGCAAAGCAATGTCAACCGAGGACTTGGAAAAAAAGATTGAGATACTAGAAGCCATTCAAGTGCGTGACAAACGCAAAATTGAAGAACTTTCAGCCCTTGCGGACCGTATGCAAATTGACTTTGACAATTTTAGAAAACGCACTCGTGAAGAGGCAAAAAAACTAAAAGATGACGGTATTTGCGAGGCGATTGAGCAAATTTTGCCAACCATAGATGTGCTTGCCAAAGCCATCCAAATGATTGAGGACAAAAAAGTTGCCGATGGGCTCAAAATGATTTACAAACAACTTGCCGAGGCTTTGGCTGGGTTTGGACTCAAAGAGATCGTGGCACACGGCAAGCCGTTTGACCCCAAACTGCACAACGCTGTTATGCAGTCAAGGACCAAGGACCCGGCAAGGATTGGGTATGTGACAGAGGTCTTGCAAAAAGGCTATATCTTGGGTGAAAAAGTCATTAGACACGCATCCGTCAAGGTGGCAAAGTAGGGCGTGGGTGACCACAGATACTTTGCAAAAATTCATTTGATTTTTACTTCTTTTCAAAAAAGAAGAATATATATACAACTAGATTTTGGCAAATGCCAGATAGTGAGGAGATAAACAAAATGGGAAAGATTATTGGAATTGACCTAGGAACAACCAACTCTTGCGTAGCCGTATTGGAGGGAGGCGAGCCTGTCGTTATCCCAAATTCGGAGGGAGAAAGAACCACTCCATCGGTGGTAGGTTTCGCAAAAGATGGAGAAAGATTGATTGGACAAGTTGCCAAAAGGCAAGCGGTAGCCAATCCTGACAAAACCATCATCTCCATCAAAAGAGATATGGGTACCAATCGCAAGACAAAGATTGATAGCAAAGATTATTCTCCACAAGAGATTTCAGCGATGATTTTGACAAAACTCAAAGCAGATGCTGAGAGTTATCTAGGTGAGAAGGTGACCAAAGCGGTCATTACTTGCCCAGCATATTTTAGTGATAGCCAAAGACAAGCGACCAAAGATGCGGGCCGTATTGCAGGGCTAGAAGTTTTGCGTATCATCAACGAGCCTACGGCAGCGGCACTTGCTTATGGTCTCAATAAAGGCGGAAGCAACAACCAAAAGATTTTGATTTATGACCTTGGTGGTGGTACTTTTGATATCTCTATCCTAGAAATTGGTGACGGTGTCTTTGAGGTTTTGGCGACAGCGGGTGACAATAGACTGGGTGGTGATGACTTTGACCAAAAGATTATTGATTGGATGGTAGAGAAATTCAAGGGCGAAAACAATGTAGACCTTGGCAAAGACAAGATGGCATTGCAACGCCTCAAAGAGAGTGCTGAGAAAGCAAAAAAAGAGTTGTCTACTTTGCAAAAAACGGCGATTAGTTTGCCTTTTATCTCCCAAGGAAGCAACGGTCCAATTCATATGGACTACGAACTCACAAGAGCCAACTTTGACAAGTTGACAGCAAGTCTTGTAGAGAAAACCGCCAAAGCAACCGAGCAAGCAATGAAGGACGCTGGGTTTAGTGCGGCAGATATTGAAAAAGTTATTTTGGTGGGTGGGTCTACCCGTATCCCAGCGGTCATTGAGGCGGTACGCAAATTGACGGGCAAAGAGCCTTTCAAGGGTATCAATCCTGATGAGTGCGTGGCGGTCGGTGCAGCCATCCAAGGTGGCGTGCTTGCGGGCGATGTCAAGGATGTATTGTTGCTTGATGTGACTCCCTTGTCCCTAGGTATTGAGACCGTGGGTGGAATTTTTACAAGACTCATCTCACGCAACACAACCATCCCTGCAAAAAAATCACAAGTTTTCTCCACTGCAAGTGACGGACAACCAAGCGTGGATATCCATGTCTTGCAAGGTGAGCGTGATATTGCGGCACACAACAAGACACTCGCAAGATTTGAACTTGGCGGTATCCCACCAGCACCCAGAGGCGTGCCACAAATTGAGGTTACTTTTGAGATTGATGCCAACGGTATCGTCAATGTATCCGCAAAAGACAAAGGAACCGGCAAAGAGCAAAAGGTGACCATCACAGCATCCACCAACTTGACAGAGCAACAAATCCAACAAGCGGTCAAAGATGCAGAGGCACACAAAGCGGAAGATGACAAACGCAAAGACTTGGTAGAGGCACAAAACAAAGCAGATGCTGCCGTATTCGGGATTGAAAAGTTCCTAAAAGAAAACGAGAGCACGGTATCAGCCGAGGACAAAGCAACGCTTGAAAAAGAGTTGAAAGCCGTGAAAGATGTGATGAAGTCCGAGGACTTGACCGCTATTAACAACGCATTGGAGTCACTACAAAAAGTGTCCAATGAGATTGGTGCCAAAGTGTATCAAAATGCAAGCCAAGCGGCACAAAGCAGCACAGAGAACCCAACCGAAGTCAAAGCGGAAAGCGTAGAAGAGAAATAAGCAAAGCGTGTATAAAAGTAGCAAGTACTTTCAAAAGTTGTTTGACTTTTGGGAGTGCTTGTGATATACTAGTATCTAGTGACAAAACGAGTTGTGCGGTGGCTTTTGCAAGTTTTGCAAGACTGAGCGAGTACAAGGATAGGGTTTTTGAAAATGGCACAATCATTTTATGATA
>WQZE01000075.1 GCA_009780875.1 Bacillota bacterium
GGCTCTAATTTGGGCAACCCCTTTGGTCAACACGGTCACAATGGGCATCGTATTGTGCATAACACCCATACTGCCATACATTGACTTGACAATCAAAGACTCCGCCTTGTCGTCATAAAAAATACGACTCGGTGTGTGTATTTGCAAAGCAAACTCTTTTTTTGGTTCTTTGTTCGCCATTGTGTACTCCTAATCCTTAGCCCTTGCCCTTTTGTTTTGCCTCATCCAAGTCACCCACCATATAAAAAGAGGACTCACTCAGACTATCAACCTCCCCAGACAAAATGCTTTTGAAGCACTCTACCGTGGTTTTGACCGGCACAAATCTCCCCTCCATACCTGTGAAGATCGTAGCAACAGACAAAGGTTGACTAAAAAATCTTTGCATTTTTCTTGCACGCAAGACAATGTGCTTGTCTTCCTCAGACAATTCGTCCATACCCAAAATAGCAATAATATCTTGCAACTCTTTGTATCTTTGCAAACTCTCTTGCACTTTTCTTGCAATGGTATAATGTTCTTGTCCCACAATGCGTGGCTCCAAAATACGAGAGGTAGAACTCAAAGGGTCCACCGCAGGATAGATACCTTGCTCAACGACTTTCCGTGACAATACCGTAGTACCGTCCAAGTGACTAAAAATAGAAGCCGGTGCAGGGTCTGTGACATCATCCGCCGGGACATAAATCGCCTGGATAGAAGTGATAGAACCATTTTTGGTGGTGGTGATACGCTCTTGCAAATTTCCAATCTCAGTTGCCAAAGTGGGTTGATATCCCACAGCACTTGGCATACGCCCAAGCAAAGCCGACACCTCACTACCTGCTTGTATAAACCTATAAATGTTGTCAATAAACAACAAGACATCTTGATTGTTGACATCCCTAAAATATTCAGCCAATGTCAAACCTGTGAGTGCAACTCTCATACGAGCACCTGGTGGTTCATTCATTTGACCAAACACAAGAGCGGTCTTGTCAATAACCCCACTCTCGGTCATATCCGCAATCATCTCACAGCCTTCACGGCTACGCTCTCCGACACCGGTAAAAATACTGTATCCACCGTGCACGCTGGCAATGTTGTGAATGAGTTCCATTATCAAGACCGTTTTGCCGACGCCGGCTCCACCAAACAAGCCGATTTTTCCGCCCTTGGCATAGGGTGCCAACAAATCAATTACCTTGATTCCTGTCTCCAAAACCGTGGTTGTATAGGCTTGCTCATAAAATTGTGGTGCTTTCCTGTGGATGGACCACTGTGTACCCGTTTCAATTTTTCCTTTGTTGTCAACCGGCTCCCCAAGGCAATCCATTACACGCCCCAACACGCCCTCTCCCACAGGTACTTTGACAGGGTCACCACTCGCATACACAATCATATCACGCCCGACACCCTCGGTTGCTTGCAACGCAATACACCGTGCAACTCCATTGCGAATATGCGACAAAACCTCCAAAGAAATGTACCTTTTTTCGTCCACTTCTATGACCAGTTTTTCAAATATCTTTGGCATATAAGTGCCATCAAACAACACATCCACCACCGGTCCTGTCACCGCCAAAACCCGCCCCTTGTTGGCGTATTGTTTCATTGTAATATCTTGCATTTTTGTTGGCATATTTCCTCCACCAAAACATCTCATTTTGGTAAACTTAATTTTCTTTAATAGTCTCTTTTCTTATTTTGAAAAACCGTAAAATAATCCCAAAGAGTGAAACAACACAAGCACAAACTCCCACAAAAACTCCAAAAAATCTGCCGCTATACAATCCTATGGTCAAAAAGCCGAGACCCATCAAAAACAAAAAGGCTTGCACGCAAATTTCTATGGTTAGTTTTTTTCGTTCTGTCATTTTTGCACACTCTCAAAGACGCACCTACACGCCACTTGCCTAATTCTTTGTGACAATATTGCTTGCAGTAATGATTTCTAGGATTTCGTTTGTGACCGTTGCTTGTCTCTCTCGGTTATATTCAAGATTGAGTTTGTCCAAAATATCTTGGGCATTGTTGGTAGCATTGGACATTGCACTCCGTCTGCAACTGTGCTCAGCAGCATTGCTTTGCACCATTGCACCATACACAACTCCTTGCAAATATTGTTTGACCAAAATGCTCAATACACTTTCTGGGCTGGGGTCATATTCAAGTTCTCTAAAATAGTCCTCTTGGGCGGCAGTTATCTTTTGGTTTTTGTCAATAATTTTTTCTTGTTGCAGTGGCAACAATTGCAATACATCTGGCTTGGTCACACCGTGGCTATCAATCACAGTATAAACCGTATACACCTCATCAATCAAACTCAAATCGTACAACGCCAAAATGTTTTCAACCACTTTTTGTGCATCTCGCTGCATTGATTTGGTGGAAATATGCATATACTCCACATCAGGTACTTTGCCCAATTTTTCAAAAAAAGTTGTTGCTATATGCCCTACCGTAAAAATCGTGGTTTTTTCTTTGTCAAACTTTTCATATTCTTGTTTTGCCACTTCCAACACATTGTGATTATACGACCCACAAAGTCCTTTATCGGACGCAATCACTACAAAAAGTGCCCGCCCAGACTTTCTATTTTTGAAATACTCATTGTCAATATTGCCAGTATGATAGGCAATATCTCTCATAGTTTCTCGGATTTTGCTAAAAAACTCTGCATTGGACTTGAAAACTTGCATCGCCTTTCTCATCTTGGCAATGCTTACGGTTTCCATCGCTTTGGTGATTTGCCGAGTATCCGACACACCTTTCATTCGGTATTTAATATCTGCTAAATTTCCCACAATCTATTTTGTGACCTTGCTTGCAAAAGTGCCACCCTTTTCGTAGTTTACTTGTTTTTGGAAAATTATTTGACTTTGTCAAAATAAAAATCTATGAACCGTGTAGTAGCCGCCTCAATTTCTTGTGAAGTCTCAAAATCAAGGTTTCCATTCTCTCTAATTTTTTTGCAAATTTGAGGGAAGTTGGTATCAACATACTCCAAAAACCCTACTTTGAAAGCAGAAAGTTTTTTGACCGATATGTTTTTGAGCAACTCTTTCATTGTGATATACAAAATGATGACTTGTTTTTCTACATCCATTGGGCTGCTGACGGGCTGTTTGAGCATTTCTGTTGTACGCTCACCTTGGGCAAGCATTGATTTTGTTTGTGCATCCAAGTCCGTACCAAACTGAGCAAAAATAGCCAGTTCTCTATATTGCGACAAATCAAGTCTTAGTTTTCCACTCACGGTACGCATTGCTTTGATTTGTGCACTGCTTCCTACACGACTCACCGAAAGCCCGACATTGACAGCAGGCCTCACACCTGCATTGAAAAGTTCGGTTTCCAAAAAGATCTGTCCATCCGTGATAGAAATAACATTGGTGGGCACATACGCCGAGATGGCACCCGCTTGTGTCTCTACAATCGGCAAGGCGGTCATAGAACCACCACCGTGAAACTCAGAAAGTTTGGCGGCTCTTTCCAACAAGCGAGAATGGATATAAAAGATATCACCAGGGTACGCCTCACGCCCAGGAGGTCTTTTGAGCAACAAACTCATAGACCGATAAGCGACAGCGTGTTTTGACAAATCATCATAGACAATCAAAACATCCTTGCCCTGATACATAAATTCCTCAGCCATTGCACAGCCACTGTACGGAGCAATATATTGGATAGGTGCTGAGTCTCTTGCCGTGCTACACACAATGATGGTGTATTCCATAGCACCGTTTTCTGACAAAAGGTGCACCAACGAACTGATACTGGATGCCTTTTGACCAATGGCAACATAGACACAAATGACCCCTTTGCCTTTTTGGTTGAGGATAGTATCAATCGCCACACTTGTTTTGCCCGTTTGCCTATCACCAATGATAAGTTCCCGCTGACCCTTGCCAATGGGTATCATACTGTCAATGCAAATGATACCCGTTTGCAAAGGCTCATTGACTTTGCCTCTATCCATAATGACAGGTGCAGGGGTTTCAATGGGGCGTCGTTTGCCACTCGTCTTGATGGGTGCAAGTCCATCAATTGCATTGCCCAAGGGGTCTACCACTCTACCCAAAAGTTCGGGTCCTACGGGCACCGTGACAATGTCACCCGTTGCACTCACCAAACCACCCGTTGCCACCTTATCCTCATCATCAAGAACAATCGCACCTATTTCGTGTTCTTCAAGATTGAGTGCAATCGCCCTTATGCTTCCGTTTATCTCCAAAAGTTCGCCGTACTTGCAGTGTTTGAGTCCGGTTATCTTCACGACCCCATCACCACTAAACACGATACGCCCAAGTTCGGTTTGTTCATTCTTTTTTTTGTAATTTTGAAGTTGTGTTTCAAAACCTTTTACAATTTGTTTTGTATCCATCGTGTCCACCATCACGGTCTATTGTCAAAATTGTTGTTGTGTACGCCAAAAGAGTGACCACATACACAGTGAGACCCCATTGTGCATTGCAAAAATCACCCTTTTTTTGGGAAAAGAATCAATTTGTGTCCAATGATTTGCGAATTTTGATAAGTTGACTTTTGAGTGTGCCATCATAGTATTTGTCACCATCAACAATCAAAATACCGCCCAAAATACTATTGTCAACCTCGTATTCAAACGCAAGTTGCTTGTCATTGGGGTGTTTTTTTTGCAAAAAAGATTCAATTTTTTTTGCACTATCCTCCTCAATATGGGAAGATGCAATGATTCTTATGTGCGTTTTCTGTTCCGCTTTTATTTTGTCTGTTATTTTTTCAGCCATAATTCAAATCCAAAACTTTCAAACAACCAATCGGTTATTCTTTTTCCCATTTTGTCAAGCACTCATCAATATATTTCTTGTTGTCCCGAGCACTGACCTCACGCTCTATGACTTTGCTAGAAATATCAATGACAAGGTCTACCGCCTTTTCTTTGAAGTCGTTCATTACCCTGGTCTTCTCCACCATACATTCTTTGTGTGCGTTGACCATCAAGACCTCAGATTTAAGCCTTGCATCCTCAATCAAACTTGCCGCCTTGGCTTTGGCGGTGGTCTCAGACTCCAATGCCACTCGTGCTGCCTCTGCTTTGGTGTCTTCTAGCAATTTCTCATATTCAAGTTTGGTTTGCTCGGCCTCTTCTTTGAGCCTAGGAATAAGGTCACCCACCTCTTTGAGTTTGGCTTGCCTATCTTCCATAATTTTTTTGATTGGCTTGTATAAAGCCCACCACAATACTACAATCAAAATGACAAGCGTAACAGCGTGAAATACCATTGATTGCCAAGTTAGTCCCAATGCTTCAAAATCCATTTTACAAACTCCTAAAATTTGCTATGATTTGTCCCAAGTGATTAGGCTTGGAAATTGCCAATCAGCATAATCGCAATAAATACACCGTAGATTGCCGTAGTCTCTGCAAAAGCAAGACCTAGTAGCAAAATGGTTCTAATTTTACCAGTAGCCTCAGGTTGCCTTGCAACGGCCTCTACTGCCTTGCCAGTAGCAATGCCCATACCAATACCGGCACCAAAACCAGTCAAAACAGCAATACCTGCACCAATCAATGCAAAGTCGCCAGTCGCAAGCAATGCCATAACCGTACTCATCAAATAATTCATATTTCCTCCAAATGTTTCTAAACATTTTTTTATTGATTTTTTTGTAATAAATTTATTCTATGCCTTCTGAGATGAAACTGAGCGACAACATCAAAAAGACATAACTTTGCACCACAGCGTGGAAGAGTGTAAACATAATAC
>WQZE01000076.1 GCA_009780875.1 Bacillota bacterium
AACGGTTGAATCCCAACCGTTTCCTGAGACTCAATCCGTCAGGGGAATATGTATAAAAACGGTTGAATCCCAACCGTTTCCTGAGACTCAATCCGTCAGGGGAATATGTATAAAAACGGTTGACAATATTTTTGTTTTGTAGTATAATAGTAATAAAGTTAGTTTGGACTAACTCTTTTGTGTGAGAAGCGCAAAGGGAGCAAAGCAAGGAGGGGGTATGTCACTCGCAGAATTGAAACAAAAGGAGCGTGTATATAGGATACAGTCCGTTTTTTGCAGTGGTGTGCGTTTGCAAAGGCTTTGCGACTTGGGGCTTTGTGTGGGGAGTGAGGTGCAAATCAAATGTGTGGCACCGATGGGTGACCCTATTGTTGTGCGTGTGGGGGATTGTGATGTGGCAATACGCAAGGCGGATGCCAAGAGTATTGTGCTTGTGGCGGTGTGAGGATTGGGAAAAGGGAGAGTGCTTGCGGGATTTGTAGGTGCTTTTTTTGTCTTTTTAAAGTTAGTTTCAACTAACTTTTTGGATGGGGAAGGGTGTGTGGCTTGATAATCCTAATCGTGGTCAAACTACGATTTTTGAATTGTTGAGTGGGCGAAACAATTTGATGTGGTCAAGGAGAGTATACAGATTGCAAAGAGTGTGACGCTGGGCAATCCAAACAAAAACTGCTGGATAGGTGTCTACAAAATGGGTGGGAGAGTGTATGAAGATTGCGTTGCTTGGCAATCCAAATAGTGGCAAAACTACGCTTTTTAATTTGTTGACCGGGCTCAAACAAAAGGTGGGCAATTGGCCTGGGGTCACGGTGGAAAAAAAGCAAGGAGTGTACACAAAGGACAAATCCGTGGAGATTGTGGATTTGCCTGGGGTGTATTCGCTCAACCCGGTCTCACTGGATGAAAAGGTGACACGGGATTTTTTGGCTACCGAGTCTGTGGACTGCGTGGTCAACATTGTGGACAGTGCCAATTTGTCACGGAGTCTAATGCTTTCGTTGCAGGCTTTGGATGAAATGTGTGTGCCGATGGTGATTGCACTCAATATGGAGGATGAACTTGCCGCACACGGGCTCAGTATTGAAGTAGGAGAGGTCAGCAAGTGTATTGCACCTGCGGTCAAAATATCGGCCAAGAAAAAGCGAAATATTGATGCCTTGATGTCTCTTGTGAGAGAGGTTGCTTCCAACCCTCCAAGAAAGCAGATTGTTTTTGCGGGCGAGAGCGTGCCAGGTCAAGAACAAGCGGTGGGGACTACACTTGTGGAGATTGTGGACAAAGGCAAGGGGAATGGGGAGAATCTAAGCGTTTTGCGCGAAAGGACAAAAAGGGAGGCGTCAGCGGAGGACAAAGAGCAACCAATCACCTTGCAACAAAGAGTAGATGCGGATGTGTTGGGTGAAGAGGGTGTCAAGGAACGGGCAAGCGTATTGCCACAAGGAGAAGAGGGTCAAGTACAAACCAAAACCTATGTATACAAAAAATTTGTGGATGAGCATTTGGATAGGTTTGTTAAAAAGGGTGTGTCCAAAATACAGAGGTTGACCGATAAGATTGACAAAATTGTGCTCAACAAGTTTTTGGCTTTTCCCATCTTTTTGGGCGTGATTGTTTTGATGTACTTCGTGTCCGTGCAAGTTGTGGGGGGGGTGTTTTCGGATTGGTTGGAAGGAGTTGTGAGTGGGGTGGTCAGTGAGGGAGTGCGGAGCGGACTTGTAGATATTGGGTCGCCAAGGTGGGTGGTGTCGCTCGTGGTGGAGGGCGTCATCTCGGGTGTGGGCTCTGTGCTATTGTTTGCACCGCAAATCATTGTGTTGTTTGCTTTTATTACCTTTTTGGAAGGGTGTGGGTATATGTCTCGGGTGGCCATCATTATGGACAGATTGTTTGTCAAATTGGGGCTGAGTGGCAAGTCTTTTATACCTATGTTGTTGGGGTGCGGGTGCTCGGTGACCGCCATTTTGACCGCCAAGACGGTGGAGGATGAGTGGCAACGCAAAAGGACCATTATGCTTGTGCCGTTTGTGCCGTGCAGTGCCAAGTTGCCCGTGTTTGCCTTGATTGCGGGGGCTTTGTATCCTGGCAATCCTTTGGTGGCACCCTCTATGTACTTTTTGGGGATAGGGATGGCGATTTTGGGCGGACTTGTGCTCAAAAGATTTGGCAAGCAAAAAGAGGACACTTTTGTGTTGGAGTTGCCACATTATCGTTTGCCGAGTGTGAGGAGTATGTTGCTTGATTCTTTTCAAAAGGCCAAAGGATTTGTGGTCAAGGCGGCGGTGGTCATTTTGCCAATGACCATTGTGCTTTGGTTTTTGTCCAATTTTGGGTTTGACTTTGCTATGGTGAGCATTGAGGACAGTATGCTTGCAAGCATTGGTAGGGTGGTGAGCGTGCTCTTTGTGCCGCTCGGGTTTGGTACTTGGCAGTCGGCGGTGGCGCTGATGACAGGGTTTTTGGCAAAAGAAACCGTGGTGGCTACCTTTGGTGTGCTGTATGGAGAGGTGGGATTGAGTGCCACGCTTGCCACGGCGTTTACACCGTGGGGGGGGTATGCTTTTATGGCGTTTGTGTTGTTGTCGGCACCTTGCGTATCTGCCATTGTTGCCACCAAAAAAGAGATGGGGGGCGTCAAGTGGATGCTGCTTGCGATGGGGTTTCAGACACTTGTGGGGTATTTGGTGGCGTTGGTCATTTTTCAGGTAGGCAACTTGTGGGCGTGGCATAGAGCGGTTGCCATCTCTATTTTGGCGGTAGGGATGATTGTTTTGGTCTTTGGTTGGACGATCAAAAGGTGGATTGGTAATCAAAAAAGAGGCGGTGGGTGCATTGGATGTAGTGGGTGTAGCAAGGCAAGTCAGTGTGACAAAAAATGGGCGACGCAAAAAGATTGTGAGCACAAATAGTGGAGAGGGAGTCGGTGGGCTAGGCAGTGTGAGGGTTTGTGTGAGGGAACCACACATCCAAGCAGGCGGTAGCGGAAAAGGTCATATACAAAAGAAGCGGCTGGTCATACAAAGATGGAACCCTTTGAATGGGTGCAAGACGCATACACAAAAAAAGAGGGTGGTCATACAATGGAGTATGGCTACTTTTTGTTTGTGTATGATAGTGAGAGATGAGCAAGACAATTTGGCAAGGTGTCTTGACAGTGTGCAAGGGGTCTTTGAGGAGATTGTGATTGTGGATACTGGGTCGGTGGACGACACGGTGTCTATTGCCAAACGGTACACCGACAAAGTGCATTTTTTTGCGTGGTGTGATGATTTTGCCAAGGCACGCAACTTTGCTTTTGGAAAAGCGACCTGTGACTACATAATGTGGCTGGATGCGGATGATGTGGTGAGTGTGACCGATAGGCAAAAGTTGATACAACTCAAAACGCAAACCAATGGCTGTGAGATGGTGGTGTGTCGGTATCACTTGCGTTTTGATACCGCAGGGGAGGTCGTATATTTTTCACGGAGAGAGAGATTGTTTTTGCGGAGTGCTGGCAAACAATGGGTGGGAGCGGTGCACGAGTGCATCCCTATTGGCGGCAAGGTGTTGTATAGGGAGGACATTGCGATTTGCCACAAACCGCCCAACAAAGACTACAAAAAATCCAATGCACGCAATTTGCGAATCTATCAAAAAATGTTGCGACAAGGGGCTTTGGATAGCAGGGGTTTGTACTATTATGCCAGAGAGTTGCGTGATGCCAAGAGATATGGTGCGTGCGTGACACAACTCAAAAAGTTTTTGAAAAGAGGGGATGGATGGGTGGAGGACAACATTGGGGCGTGCTTGATGCTTGCGGGTATCTACCAAAAAGAGAGCAAGACACGGGCGGTCAAAGTTGCTTTGCAAACGATGGAGTATGATTGTTTGCGTGCGGAGGCGTGTTGTTTTTTGGGGTATTTGTACAAAGAGAGTGGGGAATTGCGTAGGGCGTGTGACTGGTTTTTGATGGCCACCAAAACGGTGGACAAAGGCGCAGGATTTGGTGTGGTGGACAATCGTGGCTATGTGCCTTGGATTGAACTTTGCGTATGCCACGAAAAACTGGGACAGAGAGACAAGGCAATCCACTACAACGAGTTGGCGGGCGAGGTCAAACCGTATGGGAGTGAGTACTTGTACAACAAAAAATATTTTGACACACAAGCAGGCAAGGCGTAGAGTGTGTGTTTTGGGGTTTTCACTCTTGTGGCTGGCAATGCATACAATGTAGGGAGATGACAAGCGTCGTTGGGACATACAACGACGCTCTGTCACGCACAAACAAAAGGTTTTGTGAAAGTGCAAAACACGGGGGTACAAATGAATTTTTTCCAAGAGGATTTTGTTTTTGATGAGCAAGAACAAAGTAGGGGGTTTTCTAGTGGGAGTGGATGGTGCAATCGCTGCAATTGCAGCCAAAGACAATGCAGGTGTTGCAGGCCCCAAGGGCAAATGGGTCCTATGGGTCCCCAAGGACCACGGGGTCCACGAGGGTGTGACGGAGCACAGGGACCTAGGGGCGCAACGGGGGCAAGGGGTCCGCAAGGGCTCAATGGCAACACTGGGGCAACGGGGCCTGCTGGGTCGATAGGTCCCCAAGGTGCACAAGGCTTGCAAGGTGTGCCTGGCAATATGGGACCCACAGGCCCCCAAGGTGTGCAAGGCGTGCAAGGTGGTCAAGGTGTGACGGGTGCCACCGGCTTGCAAGGCGTCCAAGGTTTGCAAGGGGCACAAGGTCCTATGGGTGCCACCGGTTTGCAGGGGATTCAAGGCTTGCAAGGTGTGCCTGGTGATATGGGGGCAACAGGTCCCCAAGGCGTGCAGGGTTTGCAAGGGATAACCGGGCCTACGGGTCCAACCGGTGCAGCGGGTACGGCTGGTACCGTCGGGGTCACGGGTGCAACAGGAGCGACTGGGGCGACAGGAGCGACCGGGGCAACAGGTCCCCAAGGCGTGCAGGGTTTGCAAGGGATAACCGGGCCTACGGGTCCAACCGGTGCTACGGGAGCGACGGGCGACACGGGTCCACAAGGGATTCAAGGCGTCACGGGGGCAACCGGTGCTACGGGAGATACTGGACCGCAGGGTATCCAAGGCGTGACGGGTGAAACAGGGGCAACAGGGGATGCTGGACCCCAAGGTATCCAAGGCGTGACGGGGCCCACAGGACCCACGGGTGCTACGGGTGATACAGGACCGCAGGGTATCCAAGGTGTCACTGGGGCAACAGGAGCGACTGGGGATACCGGACCCCAAGGTATCCAAGGCGTGACGGGGCCCACAGGACCCACAGGACCCACAGGACCCACGGGTGCTACGGGGGTATCGGTGGTGGCAACTACATTGTTTGTGGATGCGGTCACGGGTGCGGTCACTGGCGGTGAAAATACTTTTAGTGATGGGTCTACTGGACCTATTACGGTCACCGTTGTATAGTTGCAAGCGTCTTGCCTCTCCAAAAAAAGCGACCACAAGTTTTGGTCTTGTGGTCGCTTTTGGTTTGGGGATATGTGTGATGAAGAAAAGAGATGAATAGAGCCATCAGAGAGATTCGTAAATAAAATTTTCGTTGCGTGGGGTGGAGCGTTGGGGGTTCGTGCGTTTTGTGCAAAAAATCCATTTATTGCAAATATATTGATTTTTCAGCAAAAAAATGTTTGACTTATTTTTTTGTTAGTGCTATACTGGTGGGGTAGGTTTGCAAGGATTGTTTGGATGGAGGCGGTTGGGGGTA
>WQZE01000077.1 GCA_009780875.1 Bacillota bacterium
CAATGTCTGCACTAGCTTAGACCTATGGCTTGGTGGTTTTGCGTGTGTGCGTTCTACACTCTCGTTTTTATTTAATTTATTATTATTTATATATATTTTATTATCTGCGTCGGTCTGCCGACATCCTAGTTCGGTAGACCGACTTGTTTCGTTCGGTGTACCGACATCACTAGTCGGTTCACCGACATAGGTATTCGGTACACCGAATGGGGTGTCAGTGGACTGACAGTTTTGTTGTGGCTCTTTAGGTGTTTTTTCACTAATATTTGGGTCAATCTCACTTGCTTTCGTATTTTTATCGCCATCGTGTGTGTCAATTGGTGTGCTTTTTGTTTCTAAACCACTACTTAGAGTGTCAGTAGATTGACACTTTGAATTTACGCTCCTAGATACTACAAAATACTCAAATCCACCAACAAAATCCCGTTCTCGCTTGCCAACCAAACCTTTTTGTTCTAGTTTTGTTAGTGCCTCACTAACTGTTGACCTACTTTTATTAATTTGTGATGCTAGATAATTTTGTCCGCCATAAAATGTACTTTTGCCATCTTTGCTAAAATTATAAACAACAGCATAACACATCAACTCAGTCATTGACAAATCTAAGTCTATCATAAACGGCTCTATATAAAAGCCGTGTCTCTTGTTTGCTTGTTTTTGTACATTGGTCATGTGTACACTCTCCTTTTATTCATCTTCCACAACAATATATTGCCATGACTGTGGTGGTCGTTTGATTGGCTCTATGCCATACGCATAAGCGGCTTGTGGCAAGCACTCGTATGCTAGTTCGTATTCATCTCCAACAGTGTCGTTGTATGCATTGCTTGGACTATCTCCATCTAATAACGGATTATAGGCATAAAACTCGTGCAGTGGCTCTGGCTTGTCAAATATTTGCAAGTCATCAATCCGCCACCCGTACAAGACCTGTCCGCCGTTGCTGTACTCTGCTATTTGCTCCATTGTAAGTTGCGTTGTCCGCTCCAACAAGTCTTCTACACAAGTATGCTTGACATTGTCCGCCATCTCATCACTTGCAATCTCGTTGTTTTCTAAATAATAACCGCCATAGTCTTCATTGACATACTGCACATTGGTTTTTATGCGATACACTCTATTGAGTCTAAACTTGCCTATAACCTTGCCATTGCACCGTTGTGGGTGTTTCTTATACCCTTGCATTTTGCCACAGTTTGGTTCAAAACTAATATTTTCTGTATTGAATACTGTCTTGCCACTTTTTGTACAATAGATATACACATAAATACCATCATCCATATCACATTGTGGCATTATCTTGCGTAACTCTACAATCTTTTCTCCGCTCAATATGCTTTTTACATACTTTGGTTTAATACTTATTAATATTGCCTTACTCATCTACACCTCACTTGTTTTGTATTCCATATTTTGGTCAACCACTAGCATTAAAAGATCTAAGTCCTCCACAGCCACATTTTTGTCGTCAATATAAAAGTCCGCACTAATCTTGCGACTATCTCCACCAAACTGCTTTATCCGCTCTGGCAAGTTCTCATTGACTGCATCAAACTCAATTCCTAGTTTTGTATGACAATATTCAACCGCATCTTGCAATCGTTCACCAGTCCTGCAAGTATTGAGTATTATTTTATCACCCTTGGCTTGTCGCTCTTTTATGAACTCTATTGTTTTGAGTATGGGATAACCTATCTTTGGGTAAGCATCCGCCACTATCGTACCATCAAAATCTACTGCTATTATTCTACTCATTACCACTCCTTTGTTTTATTACATCCTTAAAAATTTGCTCTCTATATTCATCATTTAGATCGTTGTCCATCAAGCGAAACATAAATTGTTCATACCAAGCCCAGTAATCCTTGATGCAATCTTGAATAAATTTTTTGGTCAATAAGTTTTGTGTAATGTCATTATCATTGCATTTATCTAATATAAATGCTTCTATACTTTCCATAATTATATCGCAGTGACTTTTTCTCATGATAATGTCTCCTTTTCAAAATTCACTTCCTTGCCTAGTCTATACTCATACTTTTTGGTATCATATTCAACTTCGCTTGTGTCAAGTCCTAACAATTCCCCAAAAATAACAATCAGCACTCCTACACAAATGCTATCACCTGCTTGTGTGTAGAGTGTCGTTTTGCTCTGCAACCGCTCCACCTTGTCAAAGTCGCTGTCCTCAAAACCCATCAACCTCCAATACTCTCGTGGTGTCAGTTTTCGCACTCGTCCACTCAATTCTTGGATTTTCTTTTCTATGTTTCCGCCACTTTGTGTTGTGAGCGTAGGCGACAAGCCATGTGGGTCATATACTCGGTTGTGCATTTCAAGTTGATGTTCATTATCTAGGTAACCAGCGATTTTGCAGCGGATAGTGTCCGCTCCCTTTATCCGCAATTGGTTTTTGCTACTAGATTGCTTATTTCCGCTCTCAAGTATCTTTGTTATACTGCTATTCCCTTGTGCCAACAAAGTTGGTGATAGTCCGCTACTGTCATACACCTTGTTGCACATCCCAAAACTTTTAGAGTCCACTTCTGCTACCACAACACATTTTGGCTCTTGTATTTTGAGTATGTTATTGTTGCCCTGTGCTTTGAGTGTGGGTGACAAGCCATTGCTGTCATAGATACTATTGCAAGCCACAAAGCCTTTTGATTCTCCTACATCTAGTTCACCCACTATCACACATTTAGGGTCTTTCCAATCCCTAGCAAGCAAAATATCGCAATACTCTTTGTCTTGGATGTTGGCTCGCCTTTGACTAAAATTGCTTGTCAACACATTCTTTATCTTGCTATCATCAATATAGTATTTGGGGTCTACCTGTTGTTGCAGTATGTCCGCCATCACAATGTGCAATTTTCGTGGCTGTGGGAATTCAAACCGCCACTTCCCCAAAATGCTTACCATAAATGTCCGCTCTCGGTTTTGGGGTATTCCATAATCCTTAGCATTCAAATCTTGCACAAAATTGCTATACCCTAGTTTCTCTAATGTCCGCACCAATTTCTCAAACTCTTTTTCATTTTTGCCAGTCCGCACTTGTGGAACATTCTCCATAACTAGCACTTGTGGCAGTTCACCTTTGCCATCACAATAGCACTCTTTTAGCAACCGCTCTACTTCCCACAATAATCCGCTCCGTGTTCCGCTATCTTTCTTCATTCCTTTTTGTAAACCTGCGAGCGACAAGTCTTGACAAGGAAACGAGTAAGTCATGATGTAACAATACTTATCCGTGTCTTCTATATCCAAATTTGCACAAGTCACCGTTGTTATGTCTAGTGGCGACTCATACCTACCATACTCATCACTCTCTTTATCTAATTTTGGGTGGCAACAGTAATATGGTGCTTGTCCAGGTATATAGTCTTCATCGTCGCTTTGGTCTGCGTATCTGCATCGGTTTACATTTACCCATACAACTTCACCATTTTCAACAACATCATCGTATGTCGGTTCTTCGGTACAGTAGCCATCCTTGTAGTTTTCACAGCTATAACTGTGATGCACTGCATTGTAACTATCTATTGACTTTTGTTGCCATTCTACCGCTATGTGTTTTTCCCACTCTATGTCAAAAAACCGCTCCAACACACTCATTGCTTTTGCCTGAGAGCCAATGCCAGCAAATAATTCAACAAGCCTTACTGGCTTATCTATAACAAATATTGGATTGTCATCAAAGATTGACATTTGCATAGTTCTTTCCAACTCCTTTCCACAATATGGGCAATATCTCCACAACCCAAAACTACCTTGTTGTTTCATTGATTTTAGACTCTCGCACTCCGTGCATTGTCCTTTGGCTAACATCTCAGCCATATGCTTGTCCGCCTTGTCAATCTCTAATTGCATCTTTTTTTGTGTCAGTTCTTTGTTTGACATCATACTCCTCCACACACGAGTCTGCAAAATAGCCTTTGGTTGCCAAATATTCCGCTATCTGCCTATACTCAATATCTCGCTTGTTGTAATTTGCATCCCAAGTTGCCAAAATGTTTGCTGTTCTCTTTTTAATTGCACTACAACTAGCATTCTCCCAGTCTGCTTTTAGCCTTTGTCGCTCTTGCTGTTCTGCATCTACTTTGAGTGACTCTTTAATAAGCGAATATATCCGCTCTACTAAATTGTTATGACACATATCAATACCCCTTTGGTCTATAAATACAATTTGTTTGCCCTATGCTATAAGTACAATCATCACACAGGTTTTTTCCCTCTTCTTGGTCTTTGTCTAAAAACCACTCTTTATCACCTGCACAGTACGCACAACCGCAGTCTTCGCAAGTCAACCATCTATTCTTACTCGTTTTTTGTTCATTCATTTTCTAGTATCTCAACCTCCACAAACCAATCCGCAGCCTTACTCACAACTTTGTTATTCAGTTCGCCAACATACTTTTGCCCATCGCCTTTGAGTATGTTGAACTGTTGCAAGGCATCCAAAATAAATTTATTGTTGCTCATTATATTATCCAAATCCCTTTTGCGATTCTTCTCATAAAAAGTCACATTGACAATACAAGGATATTTGGTTACTGCCCACAACTCTCTCTTGCCCACCGCATCCTTAATTGCCCAGCCAATAATGTCTTCAATTTCTCTTTTGAGTTTTGCTCCGACAAAATAATGTGACCTGTTTGCATTATTCACTTGATTGAGACTTGGCATCTTGGTTGGTATTATAAATTTCATACTACTCCACCTTTTTTATCATTGAGTAAAAACAAGCATTAGCTTCTTCCTTGTTGTCAAAATAATATTCTTCACCATCAGTATCAAATTTGGGTGGCACAAAGACAGCATACTTATTCAGTAGTTCGTTGTTTTCATAATACTGTGCTAACACTATTCCGCTCTTGCTTTTATGCCTAATAAAATTTTTATCTGCCATAGTGCCTACCACCACCTTAAACCGATTACGCAAAATATTGCCTACATACCAGTTAAACTTATAGCCTTGTTCCGCCGCCTCTTGCTTGATTGCCTCTGCCTCTTCTGCTGACAACTGCACATTCAAATTTCTATCGTTATTCGTTCTTGGCATCTCTATTCTCCTTAGATTTTTTTAGACAGTTTTGGCATTTCCAGTTTTCACCTGTCTTTTCTTGCTGTGCATAAAAATCAACTCGCCTTACAAAATATGCATTTTTACAACTATTGCAATATGCTAATTTGTCATTTTTGAACTCTAACATATCATTCTCCTTTATCCCTAATTGGGAAGTGTATAATATTTGCATCGCCTATCTTGGTTATACTAAGTTGCTTTTTTCTTGTGATAAATGTCACTCCTATAATCTCTGCTCCTTGCTTTTCCGCTTGTTGCATTGCTTGATAGTGAGGCTCCAACATTTTGGCTTGCCGTGCATTGTCCTGCACTAGCAACTCGTATTGTTTTTCGTATCGCTCTTTTTGCTCTGCCAGCTCTGCAAACTTTTGCTTGTACCTATACACTACGAAACTTGCAATACCTACCGCTCCAAGTCCAAGCATCACCAATACTGTCACCGCTACTATTTGCCCTGTTGTCATATACTATCTCCTTTTTGCTCCTTTTTGCCATATGAGTTTGTCCGCTCTAAAATCCGCACCCATCAATTTTGCTAAATTGAATTTACAAATATACTTTTGGGTTTTTTGCTGTAAAAATTTTACAATCGCTGTGCAAAAAATTTTGGCTTATCAAATC
>WQZE01000078.1 GCA_009780875.1 Bacillota bacterium
ATGATGGATTCGGCATAGGTTTCTCCAAAATTGTGTGGCGTGTCGTGCACCATTGCGGGCAGAATGGGTGCAAACCCAAGCCCTAGCACCAAGAGACCTATGAGCGTGGGTTGGTTGAAACTGAACGGCAACAAGAGTGCAAAAACCGCCAAAAGAGAGACCCCAATGCCTATGCGTATCATTGTCTTGTCTCCCGTTTTTTTGGCAAAAAATCCTGCCAAAAATCTCCCAAGCGTGATTCCCAAATAAAACAAAGACCCAAAGAGTGCGGCTGTGGGCGTGGGTACGCCCTTGGCAAGCACAAGATAACTTGCAATCCATACGCCACAAAGGGATTCCAATGCCACATAGGCAAAGCAAGCAAGCAGCATTGCAAGGACGCCTTTTTGTTGGAGGGATTGCAAGAGCGTAGGGGGAGTGGGTTTGGGTTCTGGGGGTTTGGCGTCTTGGGTCTTGCTTGGTTTGTGCCAAAGTGGGAGTGCCAAAAAGAGCAAGAATGTCAACGAGGCTTGTAGGATGCCCACTATGAGATAGCCGCCGTGCCAACCAAAGGAGTTTGTGATTGCAAAACTCATAAGGAGAGGACCCGTGGCGGCACCCAGACCCAACACGCAGTGGAGCCAGTTCATATGTTTGGAGTCCAGGTGTGTGGCTACATAGCCGTTGAGGGTGGCATCAATGGCACCGGCTCCAAACCCATAGGGGAAGGCAAAAAGGAACAATAGCCAAAACGAATTTGAAAAAGCAAAGCCCAAAAGTGCCAAGGTTGCACAAGCGGTAGAGATGGCACACAAAAGACCTGTGCCCAACTTTTTGAGCAAAGCACTTGTGCACAGGGTGGATACAATGGTGGAGACCGAGATGACCACGGTCAAGAGACTGGCGTAGCCTAGGGGGATGCCCAAGTCGTTTTGCATCAGTGGCCAGGCGGAACCCAAAATAGAATCAGGCAAACCCATCCCAAAAAAGGCAAGATAGATGAGGGCTAGTAACAAAGAAAACATAACGGAAAATCCTCTTTTGTTGTTTGCAAAACGACCCAAATTTGTGTTGTATGTATTTGGGCGTACTAATACAGTGTATGCAACACAAGGCGGCATTGTCCCGTCAAAAGTGTTTGACCCAAAACATACAAACAAAAAACAGTGTCCAGAGAGCAAAACTCAAAGCACAAGGAGAAAAAAATGACAGAGAAATTGGCGATTTTGATTGCGATTGGACTAGGGGTTTATTTTGTTGCGGCACTCATTGCCTTTGGCAAAAAATCCAACAAAAAGGGATACACCAAGTCCAAAAGAAAAACCAAAAGCGGGTTTAGCGAGGAGTACAAGGACTATGTCAATCGCTACAAGGGAGAGCAAGGCGAGGCGTGGGTGCAAAGTGAGCTGGGTCAAAATGAGGCGGGCAAAAAATATGTACTCAACGATGTGATGATTTGCAACCAAACAAAAGAGGGCGTTGCAAGCACGCAAATAGACCACATTGTCTTGACAAGGTATGGCGTGTTTGTCATAGAGACCAAAATGTATAGTGGCAGGATATATGGCAAAGAGGGGGACAAGCATTGGACCCAAGTCCTCAAATTTGGAGAGGTCAAAAATCAGTTGTACAATCCAATCTTGCAAAACGATACGCACCTTTATGCTCTCAAAAAGTATGCTGGGTCAATGTTGTCAGAGGCACAAAAAGATAGTTTTTATTCGTTGGTTGTGTTTCCGGTTGCAGAGTTGAGTGTAGAGTGGGAACACACGCCCGTTTGTGATATTGAGGGAGCCAAAGATTTCATCCATCGTGCGGGCAAGAATGCAGAGCAAACTGGGTACAGTGTGTTTTCGGAGCAAGAACTTGTGGCCCTCTATCAGTGTCTGTTGCAAGCCAAGAATGACACGCCCATAGGGATGGAGGAGCACATTGCCCGCATCAAGCAAAAGCACGGCTGAGTACAAAAACGCCCCAAGGGGATTTCAAAAATTTGGTAAAAATGCTTGCAAAATATTTGCGGTTGTGGTATAATAGAGTATAGACAAGTTGTGGCAAGAATGTGTCACAAGCACAATGTCGTTTTTTTGGATGGGGTGAGATGATATGAGTTGGCTAGCAACAGCCTATTATGCAGGGTTTGGTGCCTTTATTGCACCGGCGTGGATGGTGGAAAGTTTTCCCATCATTCGGATTGTTTTGATTGCTTTGATTGCACTATGTTCTGTGGCAATCGTTTTTACCATTTTGATGCAACCCTCCAATCAAGAGGGTTCGTTGGGTGCGATTGGTGGAGATAGTGACACCTATTTTTCCAAGAACCAAGAAAAGACTTTGGAAGGGGCTATGAAACGATTGACCATTGTTTTGTCTATCGCCATCGGTGCAATGTCCATTCTATTTTTCTTGACCTATATCGGCTATGCTGGTGGGATTTGAGACGATAAAAAACTTTAAACTTTGCAAACAAAATTTTGCACAATGCATTGCTACAAGACGCATCGAGGGTCTTTTGAGCAAGGTAGTTTGTGTATCATAGAGGGAAACGGGTGGTGTTTTGGTCACCCGTTTTTGTATCAAAATGCGTGAGCGTGGCGTGGTACCAAAACAACAGGGAGTACAAAAATTATGAAAGGCACAAGAGATGAGGGGCAAAAGCGTGGCAAGACAGGGTCACGCAGTGGAGGATATGGAGGTGGCAAGAGCGGAAAATTTTCCAAGGCACCTTTCAAGTCCTTTGATGGCAAGGCAAAAGAGGGAGCCAAGTTTGAAAAACCTAGGAGAGAAGGCGGTGAGAAAAGCCGTGATTTTGGCAAGAACGACCGACGCACCAAGGATATGAGTTTCAAAAATGATAGCTTTGCTCCCAAAAAAGGGTACCAAGGTGGCAAAAGTACGGGGTACGCCAAGAAAGATGGCTTTGCAAAAAAAGAAGGTTTTGCAAAGAGTGAAGGCTTTGGGGGCAAAAAAGAAGGATTTGTCAAAAGAGACGGATTTTCAAAAAACAAAGAGGGTGCAGGCTTTGGTGGGCGTGGCAAGTCGTTTGGGGGCAGGTCGGACGGTCGCCCAAGGTTTGGTGGAGACAAGGATGGATTCCAAACAAAACGCCGCACCCATCACTATGGGGACACCAAGGCTTTTGAGGGCGTTGTATTGGGAGATGGTTCGGGTAATGTGCTCAAAACCAAGTTTGACAAGTCCGGACAAGGCAGGAGTTTTGAACGGGGTGGAAGATCTTCGGGTGGCAATTTTGCTAGGCAAGGCAAGTCGTTTGAGAAAAAAGATGGTTTTGCAAAAAGAGATGGATTTGCAAAACGCCCCCCCAATGGAGAGGGCAAGTTTGGTGCGGGGCGTGAGAACGACAGGCAAGGCAAGTTTGGTTCCAAGAGAGACAACTTTGCGAGAGATGACCGTAGAGATAGGGAGTCCACAAAAGAGTACGCAAAGGGAGACCGCTTTGCATCCAAAGGTCGCTCCTACAACCAAGGGCAAGGAGAGCGTGAATACAAAGACCGAGGCACAAAGTTTGGAGGGTCCTTTGCAAACAAAAGGCACGCAACGCCAATGTCTGGATTGCGTACCCAAGAGCAAAGAGTGGATATTCATATCCCACCTACCGTTGAGTTGCCAAAGGTCAAGCGTGGCAAAACGCAAGAGTACATTGGGGACAGGTATCAACCAAAGACAGGCAGAGACGACAGGACAAAAACAAAAAGTTTTGGAGCAACCAAGTCCTATGCACCGCTTGCAGAGAGCAAGAGTATGAGTATGCAAGGCGTGTTGGAGGGCAATGCGCAAGGATTCGCTTTTTTGCGTGTGCCTGAGGGCGAGGATGTATTTGTGCCAGCAAGGGCACTCAATGGAGCAATGCACGGGGATACTTGCCTTGTGCGTGTGACCACCTACAAGGGGCGAACCGAGGGTGAGGTCGTGCGTGTCTTGGAGAGACAAGCCAATTTGGTGGGCAAAATCACGATGCAACACGGCGTGTGTTTTGTGACACCCATTGATGCAAGGGTATCCAAGTCCATTGACATTGCCAGAGGCGATGAGTCCAACGCCATTGATGGGGACACCGTGGTTGTCTCTTTGATGGAGACAACAGGACACCCCAAAGGCAGGGTCATTGAGGTCTTGGGCAATGAGGGTGACATTGGATTGGATGTGTTGGCAATCATCCGCAGTTTTGGCTTGCGAGAAGAGTTTGACAAGGTGATAGAATCCGAGGCAAGCAAACTACCCAAAATGGTGACGCAAGAGCAATTGGCGGGTCGGTCAGATTTTAGGAATGATTTGATTGTCACCATAGACGGCGACGACACCAAGGATATTGATGATGCAGTGAGCGTGGTGGCGACCGAGGGCGGATGGAGACTGGGTGTCTATATTGCCGATGTTGCCGAATATGTGAGGCACGGCAGTGTGATTGACGAGGAGGCGTACAAGCGGGGTACCAGTGTGTACTTTGCGGACAGAGTGCTGCCAATGTTGCCAAGAGAGTTGTCCAATGGGATATGCAGTCTCAATCCCCAAGTAGATAGATTGGTGCTGTCCATTGTGATGGATATTGACAAAAATGGTACCGTCATTGGGCACAAGATTACCGAGGGTGTTGTCAAGACCATCCAACTCACCTATCAAAAGGTGGATGCCATCTTGCAAGGCGGTATGGGTGTCATTGGATACTTGGGGCTCAAAGGGGTGACCAGCAGCAACACTGCACGGCTATACAATATGCTTGTGGAAATGGACAAGTTGCGCACTGCCCTAGTCGCAAAACGCAATGCTGGCGGGAGCGTTGATTTTGATTTGCCAGAGTCCAAGATTGTGATAGACGGAGCGGGCAAAGTGGTGGATGTCAAGCGAGCAGAACGCAACAACTCACACCGTATCATAGAAGAGTTTATGCTCATTGCCAACAAAACGATTGCACAACATTTTGACAAACTCAAAGTGCCTTTTGTGTACAGGGTGCACGAGACGCCAGACCCCAAAAAGATTGATACGCTGGTAGACTTTTTGAGCGGGCTTGGTTATACACTCAAAGGTGATAGAGAAAACATTCAGCCAATGGATATACGCAAACTATTGGCAAGCGTGGAGGAGCGGCACACCAAGTCTGTCAACACCGTTGTGTTGCGGAGTATGATGAAAGCAAGTTATGAAATACAAAACAAAGGACACTTTGGCTTGGCGTTTTCGGATTATACGCATTTTACCTCTCCTATCCGCAGATATAGTGATTTGTGTATCCATCGGGTTATCAAAGAATGCTTGCAAAATGGTACCAAAGCCACCTCCAAATACAAGAATTTTGTGGAAGCCGCAGCCAAGCAAGCCTCCAAAACAGAAAGGCAGGCCGAAGATGCCGAACGCAAGGTGGACGACCTCAAAAAATGTGAATACGCCAAGGACCACATTGGAGAGGAACACACGGGTATCATTGGTGGTGTCATAGAGAAAGGGTTTTTTGTAGAACTCCCCAATACCTTAGAGGGGATGGTGCGTGTCACTACACTCAAAGATAGATACACTTTTGATGCAGCCAACTTGCGACTACAAAGTGGAAAAAACTCCTTTGCGATTGGTGACACCGTCAACATCAAAATCTATGGAGTAGATGATGCGGCAAGCAAGATAGAGTTTGTGTTGGCAGACAGCACACTGGTAGAGCACAGAGAGTCAAAGCCAACCAACACCCGCCAGCCAAGAGGCAAAGCGGCCACG
>WQZE01000079.1 GCA_009780875.1 Bacillota bacterium
AAATTTCCCTTGTTTTCGTTTGCCTACATTATACCATTGTATGTATATGCGTGTCAAGCGTTTTTGGTTAAATTTCTATATATTTTAAATATATCATTTGTTATCACGGGTTTCCCTTACACTCCTTGTCTCCCAACAAGTGCAGTGGAAACGACTTGGGATGCAAGCGTTTCTTGTCATTTTTTATTTATTCTAAATATACCCATTGTGTTTTCGGCTTTCCATCACTATCCCTTGGCTACCAACCAGCAATGTTGAAAAAACTTGGGATGCAAATTTTTATATGGATTTGTGCTTGCAAAAGAATGTGTGGATTATCCCGCCTCCTACTATGTAGCCCCTTGTGCCAAAACTGAGGCAAAGGTTGATTTGCAATACGCACAGCAACCAAATTGCCCTTAGTTGCTGGCTTGTACCAAAGCGTGGTACACCTTGGATTTGTGCAAGTCTGTTTTGATGGGGGGAGCAAGGGTGTATCCAAAGCCCGGTGTCTTGTCAAGAGACAGCAAAGCAAGGTCGGCAAAAACTGCCAGTCCTGCCGCAATTTGCACGGGATTGATTCCTTGGCTTTGGGAGATTTTGCTGATTACTTCCAAAGCATTTTTGCCTTGCACAGATTCTGACTTGATGGCTGCAAAGGCAGACAAAAAAGCCTCTCTACGGGTGTCCAATCCGTGGGTGTACGGGCGGTTGCTGACCACAAAAAGCCCTGTACTTTTCTTGTGAGCACCCAGTCTCCTTGCAATCTCCGCCATCGTGCTCTCCAAAAAATGTGTGTCCACAAAAACCACTTGGTCATAAGAGCCCAGTTGCAAAGCCTCCAAATCGGGTGCCACCATCGCCTTGCTCAAATTGTTGATATTGTCCGTATACAAAAAGTACTCACTATCCAACTGTTTGATTTTTTGTGCTTGCACTTGCTCCAAGGCTGCTTGGGTGCCACAAATCACAAGCGTGCCAAAGGGCTTTGCAATATCTTTGATTTGTTCTATGCCAATTGTTTGAGCGTCCACGACTCCACGCCCCACAGATACGCCAAGCCTTGCATTGACCCACACACTGGATGCTTTTGCCAAGTCCTCCAAAATCACCAAGCGGGTTTGCTCCGCCCCCACGCAAATACCTTTGACACTCGTTTTTTTGTTGAACACATTGAGCCCAATGTCCAACGCCAACTTGACAAAACTCCCACTTTGAAATCTAAAATCATCAAGATTCCCAAAACACATTGCTTGCAAACTCTCATCAATCAACAAAGAAGTGTGTTGGTTTTTGATATTGGTGCACCGAATACTTTGACTAGCAATAGCAAAAACGGGTCGTTCAAACCCCACGCCAAACGGCTCCAAAGCATCCAAGGATACAATGTTGTCAACGGTTGCCTCTGCCGCCTCTATCTCCAAATCATACTTGACAAAGCCCCTAAACAATCCAGCATCAAAGGACTCCAAGTACTCACAAATTTTTTGCTCAAACGCCTCCACTTGGTCGGCATAGATACTAAACCCTGCGGCTTGTTTGTGTCCCCCAAACTCAATCAAAGTGTCCTTGGCGTGGTGCAACAACTCATACAAGTTGACGCCATCCACACCCCTTGCCGTACCTTTGAGAATGCTGGGGGCACTTTTGGTATCTGTGGCTTTCTCATCTTTTTCGCCACCACCTGCCAACACAAAAGAAGGTCTGCCAAACTCTGCTTTGAGCCGTGCTGCCAAGATGCCCGTCAAGCCTTTCTCCCACGCTGGGTTGCAAAGCACGACCGCCCTTTTGGACAAAGCCCCTGGCTTGTTTGCCAAAATCTCCTTGGCCTCCAAAAACTGTTGCTCACTCATCAGTTTGCGTTTTTCGTTGTTGTGGACAATCGCCTCAGCACACCTTTCAATCTCTTTTGCATCCTCACTAGACAAAAGTATCAGGGCATCCAAGGCGTCACCCATCCTCCCGCACACATTGATTCTGGGCGTAATTTTGTATGCGACATCCCCGCTTGTCACGGTGTCAATCTCTACCATAGACTTGATTTTTTGCAAGCCCGTATTGCAAAAACGGCTATTGATTTGTTTCAAGCCTTGTCTTACAATATGTCTATTCTCATCCACGAGTGGCACCATATCTCCAATGGTTGCCACGCACGCCAAGTCGGTGTATGCTTGTGCACGCTCCATTCCTACGCACGCCTGTGCCACTTTGAGTGCCACACCCGCCCCGCAAAGATATTTGTCTGGGTACGCACACCCTTTTTGCTTTGGGTTGATGATGGTGCACTTGGGCAAGTGTTCACCCGGCTCGTGGTGGTCCGTCACTACAATTTCTATGCCCAATCTCTTGATATACTCCACCTCACTGACCGCCGATATCCCACAATCACAAGTCACTATCAGTGCCGGCTTGCCAATCCCTACCACCTCATCAATTGATTTTTGATTGAGCCCATAGCCACTATTGCGCTTGGGTATGTGCACCCTGACATCTGCAATGCCAAACTGCACAAATACTTTTTTCAAAATGGCCGCACTGCACACCCCATCACAATCATAGTCTCCCCATACCAAAACCTGTTTGCCTTGATTTTTTGCTTGTGTGAGCATATGCACAAGCGTATCCATTCCTTTGAGCAAAAGCGGATCAAAAAAATCAACTCCTTTCCCAAAGACAAATTCTTGGATGGCTTGCTCTGTACAAAACCCACGCAAATACAAAACATTGGCGGCAATCTCACTGATTCCACACTGTTTTGCAAGCGTTTTGATTTTGCTACGCTCCTCACTACTTGGATGAGCGGCAAGATGGGACTTGTCTACACCCCACTCTTTTTTTATGAGTTTCATATTCCTAGTATCCTATTTTGCCCCTATGCACAACATTCAAAAGCAATTTGCATCCAACTCCCGCACCCCACTTGTGACCATTCCCACTTGTCCAACCTTTGCTTGCATCGTGCACATCTTGGCTTGTACCCTACAAATCACCTTTGCAAAATCATTTTTTGCTTGTCACAAATCCTCTTTTGCAAAAAAACTCACTCCCGACGGAGTGAGTTTTGAAAATCAATTTTTCAAAGCCAAGCACTTTGCCCAAATGGCAGTGTTGAATTTTACACTTTCACTTTGCAAATAGATACCTGACCCTTTGCAATGGTGTTTTGTCTCAACGCTCAATTTGCCACTTGTTGCTCATTCTTGCTTGCTACACTCTTTGTCTTCTTTGTTTTTTTATTTTTCTTGGTAAAAAGTTTTTTGAGAAATGCACCCACACCTTTGAGGAAAGCGTGCTTTTGCATCAAATCCAAGTGGCGTGTTGCAACCATTGCAAACAAGGACGGTGCCACAAAAATACTTGTCACCGAACTTGACAAAATACCTATCAACAACGGCAGTGCAAACAACCGAAGCCCGCTCCCACCCACGGCTACAAACACGGCGGTCATTGCAAGTCCGACCACCAAGGCACCCAACGACCTTCCCAACGATTTTTGAATGCCCGCATTGGCAATTTGGTTGGCACTATGCTGTGCAATATCTTTCTCTTTGAGTTCTTCCCGTATGCGGTCAAAGACAAGGGTGCAACTCAAAATACTGTACACCATCGTCGCAATGATTGCTACCACAAAAGAAGAACCAATTTGAAATCTTGTCAAAGCCGCCAACGCAAAGACAACGGCGATATCAAGCACCATCACAAGCAAAGTCGCCAATCCACTCACAAAGTTGTAACGGAAAGACAAATAAATCAAAAGGATGACCATCGCCAAAATAAGTGCCAAAACACTGGTAAAAATCACCTTGCCACCAATACTAGGCCCATTGTAACCCTCGTATACGGCAATCCCTGCAAAGGGGTCATTGGCAAAATATTGTGCATTGATACCCTCTACAATTTGCGTCCCCAACTCATCCATAAAAGATTGGTCACCCACGGCATTGTACACAAACTGAATCCCTGCTGTATTGTCTTTGCCAAATCGTTGTGTAGAGATAACACGCACATTTTTTCCATCCTTTTGCGTGTTTTCAATGATACCTGTTATCTCTTTTTGATAGTCCTTGACGGTGTCATCGGTCAATCGCTCGCCCATCTGTACGCTGAGCGTATATCCACCTACAAAGTCTTTTGAAAAATTGAAAGGTCTCCCCGTGAAAGTTGCCGATAAAATCGCCATCACAAGACCCGCTACCAAAAGCAACCCAAACACGGTCAAGTAAAGGGTTCTTTTTTCTACTATTTTTTTGCCAAGCATCTTGCTTGTATCCATAACATTCAGACCCCCACTCTACTATGCTTTGTTCGTTGCCATTTCTACGGGATTCACCCTCTCTACATCTGTATGCATTATCACACCAGACTCCTCATCCACAACGATACCCTCGCCTCTTTTGAGGCCCATCTTGTCAGCCTTTTTGTCTCCCAAAATGGCAGCCATATAGCGCAACAATTTTCCAAACACAAAAACCATACTAAACATTGACACCAAAGTGGCTATCAACAACACCAAGCCAAATCCCTTGAACACACCAGGTACAAAACCCAAAATCACAATGCTTGCAACGAGTGACACGATATGCGTATCCAGCATTGCCATAAAACCTCTATGAAACCCAGCCGCCAAGGAAGCATTGAGTGACTTGCCCGCTTTGTACTCTTCTTTGACTTTTTGAATGATGACAAAAGCCGCATCCACAGCGAGAGCCACTCCCACCAATACACCGGCAACGCCCGCAATAGACAATCTCACCCAAGGTACGACCGCCAAACCAAACAACAAAAGTACGGAGAACATTACAAACGCAAAAGCCGCCATCAATCCCATAAACTTGTACCGCACGCACAAATAAGCAATGACCGCAGCCAATAGAACGCCCGCTGCAATAGCCACAAACAATTGTGTATTTTGTCCAAGTGTAGGTGCAAGGGGTGCAATCTCAATCGTTTTGAGTGGTGCCGCAAAACTGCCTGCCGCAAGTTGTGCCGCAAAAGTCGTGGCTTGTTCAAACGATTGCAATCCCCCACTAATCACCGCCGTCCCATCCGTGATGTGTTGATTAAGCGAGATATTGGTTGTATTGACTGTTTGTCCTTTGGGCGTGACTTCTAGGACAAGGGTTTGCCCAATATTGTCACCCGTCACCCTGTCAAACTCTTTTTTTCCAAGGTCATTGAACTTGATGACCACCGCAATGGCAACACCCCCATAGTTTTTGACAGGGGTTGCACTCTCAATATGAGAACCATTCATTTCTTCTTTGTCGTTGATTTTGAAAGACACGGTCGTTGGCTTGCCCACGGTCTCCAACATACTTTGCACGCCTTCCGCCTCGGGAGCCTGCACTCTGATACGACTGACTCCTTGACGCACCACTGTTGACTCAGAGTACGCACTCACTACAAGATTTTCAAGACTGTCTCTTGTTTTGTCCATAGCAAGAGACAAGCCGTCTACTTCTTTGTCATCGGCCTCATACACGGCATAAAATCCGCCTTTGAGGTCAAGGCTCATCTGCACGCTTGTCGCAAAAGAATTATACTTTTGCACCCCATTGTTGAAAGGCAAGTGAAAAGAAAGCACGGACATCAAAATGCCCACCAAGGTCAAAAAGCCCAAAATAGAGATTTTGACAATGCTCCCCTTTTTTTTGAGTCGCCTATGTTTTTTGGGCTTTGCCCCCGTTTG
>WQZE01000080.1 GCA_009780875.1 Bacillota bacterium
AAAGTACATAGTAGGGGCGAACTTCGTTCGCCCATTGGATTGTGTTCGCTCGCTGTATAGAGAAAAAGCCCCTAGCAAGTTGCAACCAAATTTTTAGCCAAAAACCACGCTTTTTGGCGTCAAGAAAATTTGTGTTTGCCAGACAAGCGACAGCAAAAACACGCAGAGTAGGGTTGGATTTGTTTGGTTTGTATAAAAGTGATTTGCCATACTTATTGTGTAGGGTGTTTTGGGTTTCTATAATATTTATTTTGAAAAATTTGAAACGGTGATTTTGGTTGCCGTTTTTTTTGGTTTGTGTTATAATGTAATTGTCAATGTTGACAAATTTTATTTGCACCAAAATTTGAGACAGGTTTTGTACAAAGGAGTGCTATGGCTGGGTTTAGGACCATTGTGATTGGCAAGCGTTGCAAGTTGGAGTCGCAACTTGGGATGATGGTGATACGGGGCGAGGGTGAGGACAAGGTGCACATCCGTGAGATTGAGACCTTGATTGTGGAGAGCACGGCGGTTGCGTTGACAGCGGCGTTGGTGGCGGACTTGACGGCGGCGGGTGTCAATGTGCTTTTTTGCGACCAACGGCATATGCCTTGTGCGGCCTTTGTGCCAATGCACGCCAATTTTGGGGTCAGCAGAAACATCAAAGAGCAAATTGGGTGGAGTGCGGATGTCAAGGGGCGGTGTTGGAGTCTGGTCATCAAAGAAAAAATACGGCAACAAGCCTTGCATTTGCAGGATTTGGGCAAGGAGCAAGAATGTCAAACACTCTTTTTGTTGCACACCAAGGTGCAAAGGGGTGATATTGACAATGTAGAAGGGCGGGCTGCTGCGTGGTATTTCAGGCATATTTTTGAAGAGGTGGGCAATCTGACCGATAGACAAAAAGATTGGGAGGGGGGCTTTACGAGAGACAAGCCGTGCATTGTGAATAGTGCCCTCAACTATGGCTACACTTTGATTTTGTCCACTTTTGCCAAGGAGATTGCAGCGTGTGGGTATTTGACCGAGTTGGGGATTTGGCACAAAGGGGGAGAGAACGCATTCAATCTAGCGAGCGACTTGATGGAGCCGTATCGTATTGTGGTGGATAGGATGGTAGCCAAGATGAGTAGCGAGCAGGCACAAAATTACAAGAGATATATGTTGACCGTTTTTGAAAACTCCATCAAAATCAATCAAGAAAAACAAAGTCTGGTGGCGAGCATTCGTATCTATTTGCACCGCATTTTTAGGTATTTGCGTGGGGAGATTGACAGTATTTTTGTGATTGACATTGTGAAAAAGGATGGATGAGTTTGGTAAAATTTTGAAATTTTTTATTTTTTTGTCAAAAATAGTTGACTTTTGTTGTTGATAGTGATAAAATCATTGTATACAATATATTGTAGCAAATTGGATTGTTGCACAAGATGTAGTGTTTTGTGCCAATTGGGTTTGTGAAGGAGAGAGAAACAATGCAAAAGGTAGTTTTGGTAGGGGCAAATCACGCAGGCACTGCGGCAGCCAATGCAATTTTGGACAACTATGGCAAGACCAATAGTTTGACCATCTTTGATGCAAATGACAACATTAGTTATTTGGGTTGTGGGAGTGCTTTGTGGATTGGTAGACAAGTAAAAGAGCCAAGTGGTTTGTTTTACTGCAACAAAAATGTATTTGAGCAAAAAGGTGCAAAAGTGCATATGGAGACACCCGTCACCAAGGTTGATTTCAAGGCAAAAAAAGTCTATGGCACAACCAAAGATGGCAAGGTGATTGAGGAGTCTTATGACAAGTTGATTTTGGCAATGGGTAGTTTGCCAAATACAATTCCTATCAAAGGGCTTGATTTGCCAAATGTATGCCGACTCAAACTCTACCAAGATGCACAAAAAGTTGAAAAACTTTTGAGCGACCCAAAAATCAAAAACATTGCCGTGGTGGGTGCCGGCTATATTGGTGTGGAACTTGCAGAGGCGGTCAAACGCCGTGGCAAAAACGCATTGTTGTTTGATGGCTCAAATACAAGTTTGTCCACCTACTATGATGAGTGGTTTACCAAAGATATGGACGAAGTGCTCAAAAAGGGCGGCGTAGAGTGCCATTTTGGTGAAAAATTGCAAGAAATCAAAGGCAAGACCAATGTTGAGGCCATTGTGACAGACAAGGGTACCTATCCTGTGGATGTGGTGGTAATGGCGATTGGTTTCAAACCTAATACCTCCATCGTTGCTGAGACTTTGGAGACCTTGCCCAATGGTGCGATTGCGGTTGACCGCACACAAAAAACCTCACAAAATGATGTATATGCGATTGGTGATTGTGCGTCTATTTATAGCAATGCATTGCAAGATCGCACCTATATTGCACTTGCTACCAATGCTGTGCGTAGCGGTATCATTGCAGGACACAATGTTGCGGGCACCAAACTAGAAAGCACAGGTGTACAAGGCAGCAACGGTATTTGTATCTTTGACTACAAAATGGTATCCACTGGCTACAATATGGCAATGGCAAAACGCTCTGGTTTTGACCCTGAGTACACCGAGTACGAAGATTTGCAAAAACCTGCTTTTATTGAATCAGACAACCACAAGGTCAAAGTGCGTATCGTGTACGACAAAAAAACTCGCCGTGTTTTGGGTGCACAAATGGCTTCTTTTTATGATATGTCTATGGGTATCCATATGTTTAGTTTGGCGATAGAAGAGGGTGTGACCATTGACAAACTCAAATTGCTTGATATTTTCTTCTTGCCACACTTCAACCAACCATACAACTATATCACGATGGCTGCGTTGAGTGCAAAATAAGAACCCTCGCCAAAAATACCCTAATTTTGAATATTTGACAAAAATATGCGACCGTTTGGTTGCATATTTTTTTGTGTTTGGGCAGATTTTGATTGACTTTTTTTGTGGTTTGTGATACTATATATAGGTAAGTTTTGTGACCAAACACAACATATTGTGTTTGTGTGCACAAGAAGGAGCAATATTATGGTTTTTGAAGTAATGTTTAGTTTTGATGGCAATGCCAAACAAGCAGCAGATTTTTATGCCGGTGTCTTTGGCACCAAAGTTGAAAAAATTATCAAGTTTAGTGATGCACCTGCACACCCTGACTTTCCTATGAATCCAAAGGACAAAGACAAGGTTTGCTATGTGGGCGTGCCAATGGGTGGCGGACTTGTGCTTATGATGAGCGATATGCCCAGTGATGTCAAAGAGATGCCCGGATACAAAAAAGGCTTGGTGGTGGGCAACAATGTGAGTCCTACGCTTAGTTTTGATACCGTGGAGGAGACGCAAAAAGTCTACGCAAAACTTGCGGAAGGCGGTGAGCAGTTGATGCCACTTGGCAAAACTTTTTTCAGCGAAAGTTATGGTACCGTGAAGGACAAGTTTGGCATCATTTGGAGTATCACCAAACTCGTTGAAAACAAATAATCACAAAATAAAATAGACAATAGGCCTAAGAATGCTGAGCCTGCTTTCTGCAAAACGAAGCAGGCTCTTTGTTCTTGATTTACAGGGTGAGTGTAGTAGTTATGATAACAAGCATCAAAAAGAGAAATGGGGATTCCAAACCATATGACCGCAGCAAGATAGAGGAGGCCATTTACAAGGCCTTTGTTTCTTGTGGCAAGATGGATAGGAGTTCGGCTATCAAAATTGCACAAAGAGTGGAGGACAGCCTTGTAGAGAACTTTTTGGGCAGAGAACCCACCATAGAAGAAGTGCAAGATGTAGTGGAGATGCAACTCATACACGCTGAGGAAGTGCAAGTAGCCAAAGCCTATATTTTGTATAGAGATATGAAAAACCGTGCGAGAGAGACCGGGGCTGTGCAAAATGATGACTACTTTGCACTCAATGCACAAGTTGTGATTCGCAAAAATGGTTTTTTTCAATTGGACAAGGACAAAGAGGCTTTGCAAGCCTATATGCGTGATGTGGAGGCAAAAACGCTCTCCTTTGCCAATATCAATGATAGAGTCAGGTATCTGATTGACAACGGGTTTTATGAGGACTTTTATCAAAAATACAAGCCAAAACAAATCCAAAAGGCCTATGATTTGTTGTTGTCTTATCATTTTGAGTTTCAGTCCTTTATGAGTGCTTCCAAATTTTATAGAGATTATGCGCTCAAAACCAATGACAAAAAGACTTATTTGGAGCGGTATGAGGACCGTATTTTGAGTACGGCACTTCATTTGGCGGATGGCAACGAGGCGTTGCTGATGGATTATTGCAAGGCAATGATTACGCAGTACTATCAACCTGCCACACCCACTTTTTTGGATAGTGGCAAAAATCGTCGTGGGCAATTGGTGTCTTGCTTTTTGTTGGAGGTGGATGACTCGCTCAACAGCATCAGTTTCAATTTGAGTACGGCAATGTACCTATCCAAGATTGGTGGGGGCGTGGCACTCAATTTGTCTCGTTTGCGTGCAAGGGGCGAGAGCGTCAAGGGTGTGCACAACTCTTGCAAGGGCGTAGTGCCCGTGCTCAAATTATTGGAGGACGGCTTTAATTATGCCGACAAAATGGGGCAACGCAAGGGTGCTGGGGTTGCATATCTCAATATTTTTCACGCTGACATAGAGGATTTTTTGGATACAAAAAAAATCAATGCGGATGAAAAAAGCAGAATCCAATCTTTGTCACTAGGACTCACCGTGCCAGACAAATTTTTTGAACTTGCAAAAAACAACCAAGATTACTATGTTTTTTATCCTCATACGGTGTACACCGTTTTTGGCAAGCATTTGGATGAGATGGATATGGAGACAATGTACGACCAATTGGTCGCACACCCCGATGTCCGCAAAAAAAAGTTGAACCCAAGAGATATGCTCAATACCATTGCAAAAGTGCAGTTTGAGTCAGGGTATCCTTATATTATTTATATAGATTCAGCCAACAAGCAAAATCCGCTCAAAGGGGTGGGCAAAATCAAAATGTCCAATCTTTGTACGGAAATTTTTCAAAACCAAATCGGCTCTACCATCAACGACTATGACCAACCAGATGAGATTGGTAGTGATGTGTGTTGCGTTTTGGGCTCTCTCAATATTGTCAATGTGATGCAGGGCAAGGAGTTTGAGTTTGCGGTCAGCACAGGTATGCGTGCTTTGACCTCTGTGGTGGACTCCATAGAAATCAAAAATGCCCCCACCATTGATATTGCCAACAAACAAAACAGGGCGGTTGGTTTGGGTGCGATGAACTTGCACGGGTATTTTGCACTCAACCAAATGAGATATGACAGTGAGGACGCCAAGGATTTTGCCAATACTTTTTTTATGATGGTCAATTATTATTCCATCAAAGCAAGTATGCAAATCGCCAAGGAACGCAAATCCAAGTTCAAAAATTTTGAGGGCAGCGAGTATGCCAAGGGCGTGTATTTTGACAAATATACGCAAGGGGATTTTTCTCCCAAGTCAGACAAAGTCAAAGGTTTGTTTGAGGGGATTGCTATCCCTGGCAAAAAAGAGTGGGAGGCACTCAAAAAAGAGGTCAAAAAACACGGGTTGTACCACGCTTATCGTTTGGCGATTGCCCC
>WQZE01000081.1 GCA_009780875.1 Bacillota bacterium
ACACGCCCCACGACATCGTCACTTTTGATGGTCATTATCTCTTGCAAAATGTTGGCAGCACCGTACGCATACAATGCCCAAACCTCCATCTCTCCAAATCTTTGTCCACCAAATTGTGCTTTTCCACCCAATGGTTGTTGCGTGACAAGACTGTATGGTCCCGTACTTCTTGCGTGGATTTTGTCATCTACCAAGTGGACAAGTTTGAGCATATACATATATCCGACCGTTACACGGTTCTCAAACGCCTCACCCGTACGCCCATCAAACAATTCAATCTTGCCATCCACTTTGCCCTCAGGAGACACAAAGCCGTTGTCATTGAGCAGTTGTTTGATATCACTCTCTCTTGCACCGTCAAAAACAGGTGTGGATATCTTCCAACCAAGTGCTTTGGCAACAAGCCCCAAATGCACCTCCAATACCTGTCCAATGTTCATACGACTTGGTACGCCCAAGGGGTTGAGGACGATTTCCAAAGAGGTTCCATCCGCCAAAAACGGCATATCTTCTTGTGGCAAAATCCGAGAGATGACACCCTTGTTTCCGTGGCGTCCCGCCATCTTGTCGCCCACGGATATTTTGCGTTTTTGTGCAATATAGACACGCACAATCTTGTTGACACCAGGAGACATTTCCTCACGATTGGCTCTCGTAAACACCTTGACATCCACAACGATACCGCCCTCACCGTGTGGCACACGCAAAGAGGTGTCACGCACTTCCCTTGCTTTCTCGCCAAAGATGGCACGCAACAATCTCTCCTCAGGGGTCAACTCTGTCTCACCTTTGGGAGTCACCTTGCCCACCAAAATATCACCGCTGTGCACCTCGGCACCCACACGAATGATTCCCTCAGCATCAAGGTTTTTGAGAGCTTCCTCACCCACATTGGGGATATCTCTTGTGATTTCCTCAGAGCCCAATTTTGTGTCTCTAGCTTCTAGTTCGTGGTCTTCTATGTGAATAGAGGTAAACCCGTCATCCTTGACAAGTTTTTCACTAATCAAAATAGCATCCTCGTAGGTATACCCCTCCCACGCCATAAATCCAATCAAGACATTGCGACCGAGTGCAAGTTCACCGTTCTCTGTGCTGTGTCCATCCGCCAAGATGGCACCTTTCTCCACCTTGTCGCCCGTTTTGACGATGGGGTGTTGGTTGATACACGTACCTTGGTTGGAGGCAATAAACTTGCGGAGCGTGTATTGCCCCTCTTTGCCACCGCTCTCTTTGACCCTAATCTCCTCGGCGGACACATAGGACACCGTACCTGCATTTCTTGCAATCTGCATAACACCGCTATCATAAGCAATACGGTGCTCTACACCGGTACCAATGATGGGAGACTCTGGACGCAAAAGTGGCACTGCTTGCCGTTGCATATTGGAGCCCATCAACGCACGGTTGGTATCGTCGTTTTCCAAAAAGGGTATCAACGCCGTAGCCACCGATACAAGTTGCCTTGGGTTACAGTCCATAAAGTCAATGGCATTGCGGTCGGTTTCCAAGATTTCTTCACGGTATCTTGCCGCCACACGAGCATTGACAAAACGATTGGCATCATCCAACGGCTCGTTTGCCTGTGCCACCACATATTTGTCCTCTTCATCGGCTGCCAAGTACACAATCTCATCTGTGACTTGTTTGGTATCTTTGTTGACACGGCGATAAGGTGCCTCTATAAATCCATACTCATTGATACGAGAATAGGTGGACACACTGCTGATAAGTCCAATGTTTTGTCCCTCAGGCGTCTCAATCGGACAAAGTCGGCTATAATGCGTATAGTGTACATCCCTAACATCAAAACTTGCTCTCTCACGATTGAGTCCACCAGGTCCCAACGCAGAGAGTTTGCGTTTGTGTGTGAGTTCTGCAATTGGATTGGCCTCGTCCATAAACTGAGACAATTGAGACGAACCAAAAAACTCTTTGATAGCACTTGTGATGGGTCTAATATTGACAAGACTTGTGGGCGTCAACTCATCATTTTGTTGGATTTGCATCCGCTCTTTGACCACCCTTTCAAGGCGTGTGATGCCAATGCGGAACTGATTTTGAAGCAGTTCGCCCACGCTACGCACCCTACGGTTCGCCAAGTGGTCAATGTTGTCAATCTCTCCAATCCCGTGGTGGAGTCCCAAACAGTAGTTGATGGTAGCCAAAATATCCTCTACCAAAATATGCTTGACAATCAAATCATCATTGGAGTTTTTGAAAACCTTGTCCAATGCATCTTTTTTGTTGTTTTCTAAAATGTTTTTAAGCGTGGGATAATACACACTTTCCGCAATGTTGTATTTTTTGACATCCACACCAAAACTTGCCGCATCCACTTGTGCGTTGCCAAGCACCACAAAGGTGGCTCCCTCTGCCACTTGTACCGCCACTTGATTGACGCCCGCATTCCTGATTTTGATAGCGGTCTCTTTGTCAATCAACTGTCCTTTTTTGGCAAGCAAAAGCCCGTCCTCATCCACCACATCGGCAGCGGCAATGCGTCCGTCTATCCGTTTTGCAATGTCCAGTTTTTTGTTGAACTTGTACCTACCCACCCTTGACAAGTCATATTTTTTGCGGTCAAAAAACAAACCATCAATAAAGTTTTTGATGCTGTCCACATCGGCAACCTCGCCCGGACGCAATCTGCGGTTGATTTCAAGCACACCCTCTTTTTCATCTTTGGCAATGTCTTTGGCAATCGTGTTCTTGATGATTTCCTCATCGTGAAACAATTCCAAAATGGCTTCATCACTGCCAAAATCTTGGGTAGTGATGGCAGACAAAGCCCGCACAAGAGCGGTCGCAGGGACTTTTCTTGCTCTGTCCACATGGACATACAAGACCCCTTGGCTGTCCTCTTCAAACTCCAACCAAGCACCACGCAAAGGGATGTTGGTGGCAGTAAAATAAGGCTCACCCGTTTTTGCATCCAAAGTCTTGCCAAAATACACACCAGGGCTCCGCACCAATTGTGACACCACAACCCGCTCAGCACCGTTGATAATAAAAGACCCGTTGGGCGTCATCAATGGGAAATCTCCCATAAAGACTTCTTGCTCATTGGACTCATTGGTCTCTTTGTTGACAAGTCGCATACGCACTTTGAGCGGTGCCGCATAGGATGCATCTTTGTCCTTGCAATCCTTCTCTGTATACTTGGGCACATTGTCAAGCGTGTGCGACAAAAAGTGCAACTCAATTTTGTTGCTAAAATCCGTGATAGGGCTAAAATCCCTAAACACCTCAGATATCCCCAAATTCAAAAAGTCTCTATAAGAATCTTTTTGAATGTCCACCAAATAAGGAATATCAATGACATCCTTAATTTTGGAAAAACTCTTTCTCTCAACATTGCCGTACTTTACGGTTTTGATACTCGTCCCTGACATTTTTTGCTCCCCTAATCTTGTACTTTCCAATGCAACACTCCTCACACAATCCCCTGCACCCTTGCTACACAAAATCAAACAATTGCAAATGATGCAAATATTGCCCCATTTTGACTTTCTATATTATAACAAAAACGCACCCCCGCTGTCAAGCCCCCAGGTGTGTTATTAGTATTACTTATATCACAATATTTTTACTTATATATCAATCCCTTGTTCTACACCCAAGTCACCCCGCCGACAACCACTCTCCAAGACGCTGCCAATCCCAAAACGATAGGATGAAAAGCATCCAACACGCACGACCCTTACTCTCCCCCGCAACCCACAGTTTTTTGTTTACTCCTTAAACACAAAGGAGAGTCATAGACACGACTCTCACACGGTTTTCTACACCACACACAACGCACGCCATTCTGCAATCAATCCTCTCCCTCCGACAAACAATCTCTTGGCAACCTTGACGCACCCCGTTTGTGTTCCAAAATTTTTGCACGCCCTTTGCCCTTTGCGTCCAGTCACTGATACAACATCCATGGCGTAACCTATTCTTATTGTTCTACCCAACTTCTCAATGACTATTAGGAATTTGCTCTCCATCGCTTGCCCCAGACTCCCCTACGGCCGCACCATCCTTCTTTGCAAGATTCCCAAGGAGCAACCAAGACGGCGACCACAACACCAACACACTCATCGCCCCATACAACCACAACTCCATTGTAGTGATAGCATTGTGCAAAAGCACACATACCACACTCCCCAAAATCACACTTCCCATCCAAAACATACGCTCTCGCTTGTCACAGCGTGACTTGGCAAAGAGTACTCCAAAACCCACACACACAGCCCCCGCCATCAACACCGCAACCACACTACTCACCACCCCCACCTGCACAAATCCCCAATCCAACAACAGTCTCTCCACACCCCGTACACCCAATTCCGCAAGGACCCTTTCAAAATTGACCATACTCAGTACCAATACTGCCATCCCACCTTGCAAAAACCACACGCCACCCACAAAGGTACGCCCCTCCCATTTTGCAACCAACACCGTATATTCTTTGAGATATCGCTTTTTTGTGTCAATATACAACACCCCTTCTCTCTGCCCTTGCAACCATCCACGCAACCCAAACCCAAGCAACCAGACCGCCATCACCCCAACCACCACACTCCAAACCACCAACCCCACCAACCAAGCACTCAACATCTTGCCCATCAACACCCAAAACAAAATCCCCCCTCGCAAACCAACTCCCAACCTAGCCACCCCTACCATCTTCCGCTCCTGCCTTGCATCCATCACTTGGAGATACCTACACTGCCACACCATCACACCAATCATTGCCCAAAACCCAAACAAAAAATGAAACAGCAACCAAAACACTCCCCACCCTTGCAACTCCCCATCCGCACGCCACTCCATCCACACCACACCCACATACACCGTCACAAAAAACAACCATACCAAATCCCCCACCAACATCTGCCCCCATACCCGTTTCTCATTGGTTGGTCTCAATTTGATTTTTTGTGTCGTTCCCATCTGACTCCTTTTTGTTCCCTAAAACAATCCATCGTGACATTTCCTTTCTTTTGCACTCATTCCGCATAGCAAGTGATGCCAACGGGGATATCCAAGAAACCACGCTGGATTTCAATGGTTACACCCTTGCCATCTACTAGTGCCACAACACAAGTCCCAATAAACAATACAATACACGCTATGACCTTGCCAATAATGACAAGCAAAGTAGGACTCAAAGCCGTTAGAAAGGTCACCAAAACAGTGGTTACTGTACCCAAAATCGCTGCCAATGTTGTTCCAAAAATTGCTGCCGTAATGGCTCCACCCACAAAAGCAAACCAAAGAGAGGACGCAAATCCAATCACTAAGTTGGTCAGCGTAGCATTGGATATTTTGATATAAGAATATTTTGTTCTCAACAAGTCACTATTGTCAGCACCCTTGTTGTTCTCAAAAGTTTCATCTACTTGTACAATCTGACCTACCAGGGGATTGAAAAGTTCTAACAGACTTGTTACAACATCTTTTTCCTCTTGGCTCAACGCAAGTTTTTTATCATTCCCCACGCCTCTCACAATGCCATCCAACAAAGACATCTCTCCACAATTCAAAACC
>WQZE01000082.1 GCA_009780875.1 Bacillota bacterium
AATTAGCAACTGGGAAATTGCAACCTTTGGTCAATGCAAAGGTGGAACTATGCATAGATTGGGGGTTGGGGCTTTCCGATGTGGTGGCAACCAAGTATACGACTGACAGCGGGTCATTTTATTTTGCTTTTTCCAATCCCGAAGTACTCTATGGAAAAAATATTTTTGTGATGATTTATGCGGAGACCACAACTTTTCGGATGGGTGGAATTGGTACCTTGTTGTACACATATAGGGCACGCTCGCCACAACAATACAATAATGTCAATAGCAACAATGAGCCTTATTTGTTTGATAGTTATGTCAAGTTGGACAAAACCAGTGATGCGAGTGTGGCATTTACGGCTATGCAAGGGATGGTGGTTGCAGAAAAATTTGCGTTGGAATATACGGGGATAGCCAATGTGTTGGACAAGACAGGCAATAAATTGCAGGTGGTGTTTCCATTTGATGATTTTGGGATAAAATCTTTTTGTTATGGGAATGTTGACAAGGTGGATTTTATCTATGAAATTACCGATGCTTTTACCAATTTGAGTGGGCCGTTTGCCGTGTTGCTCAATGTGTTGTTGAATGCTGGGGGAATCAATGGAGTTTCTTGCATCAATCGGAGTGATTATGACAGTTGGGAAACAATGACGCACGAGTATGGACACTATGTAGAGGCAATGACGGGGAATTACAATTTGCATTTATTGGAGTTTTTGCTCAACAGCCCAACGCACAGTAATACGGCGGATCATTTTGATGAGGGGCGTGACAAGGGTTATGCAACCAGGTTGACTTGGTCAGAGGGTTGGGCTACCGCTCTCTCGGTCATTGCAAGGAGCAAGTACAAACAACAGTATGGAAATGTACCAGGCTTTGAATATGGAATAAACAACCCTGTGGATTTTATGCCTACTGTTTTGAGTGGCGAAGCACAAGAGGATACTATTACGGCAATGTTGTGGCGATTGTATGCCAACACAGGAGAGAACTCTCTCAATTTTGGCGCACAAGAATGGGTCAATGCTACGATGGGGCAGATTTTTACACTCACGGATTTTGTGAAAAATTTTGAAAGGCGATATGCATCCTCTCAGTTGCAATTGGCACGGGTGCTTAGTGAGGTTCAGATTGCTCCACGAGCGCTTCGCACGGCAAATCAGCCCAATATAAACACACCCCTGCTTTTGTTTTTTGAGACCGGTGGGAGTGTGAAAAATCCAAATAATTATTTTGATATTATCTTTTTTGATATGAGCGGCAAAGAGATATGGAGAGCAAAAAATTTGCAACCAAGTGGTCCGTGGTCGGACGGGGCGAAAGCGAGGATGACTTGCCTAGTACCATACAGTGATTGGGCAAAAGTCATCTCTTTGTTGGGGACTTATGCACCCTATAAAGTAGGGCTTGCGGGTGGGAATGCCGAGGGTAGTCCTATTACGGGTGCCTATATGTCAGGCGAAGTATTGGAAATGGAGCCTATGTATGGAACATTTTGGGATTTTGATATTACTGAGAATGGTTCATTTTTTGAAAAGGTCTTGTATTTGCACAAGGGGGAGACTTTGGAATATGGTGTAATGCCCACAAGGGGGACTTTTGTGATGCAAACCTTGGGTGAGTTGGACACCAAAATATCGGCTACCTTGGGGAACACGGTGGTGGAAAACGATGATGGCGGATTTGGACGCAATGCTTTTTTGAAATGCACCTTTGGTATTTATGTGATTGAGAGGGTGAGGATAGAATTATTTGACAAAAATCAAGAGGGTGAGGTCAGGTTTATTGCAACCAAAAACAATAGTGACACTTCTTGGGATAGTATCAAAAAACCTGCAGAGGGTGAAACTCACATCAGTGATTATACGACGAATGCGGTTGCAATGCTCAAATACGGTGGACCAACCATCCATCAAATTGCACTCAGTGCAGGGCTTGGGTATACAAATTTATATGTGATAGACCCAAGGTCAACCAAGGGTACTACAAGCAATGTGAATGACCCATCTGTGGGCGGGAAGTATGGATATTACCACGCGCTTGAAAAACCTATTGAGCGTGGTGTGGAGTATTTGATTCTTGTTGGAAGTGTAGGGGGTAATGGTGGGAATATGGATATTTATTTTGATTGGAATACACTCAACATTGATAATGACCAGAGCGACCCCAAAGTATATGAGGACAGAAGTCAGATATATTTGGCAGGAGATGAGTCGTACAATACAATCCTTGATATGAGATATTCGGATCAATATGTGTTTCAAACCATTGGTCCCTTGGATACAGTTATGACCATCAGGGATATGGATGGCGGCAATGAGATGGTGAATGATGATGGGGGTTATGGTAGAAATGCATTGATAACCAAGTCATTTGTGGGCAGTCAAGAAAAGCGTTTAAAGTTGAGGTTGAGAATTGAATTTTATGACAAGTCTCAAAGTTGGGGGCGTATCAAGTTTTTGATTACCAATGCCACAGATACGGACTGGGGGAGTTTTGTAAAGCCTGGGGTGGGGGTCAATGCGTTGCGTGGACAATCTCTCACCAATGGTGGCACAAGGATGTATCGGTTTGGTAATGTTGGCATCTCTGAGGTATCATTGCATTTAGAAGGCACCTATGATTTTTCAAAATGGGAAATTTATTTGATTGACCCACGGTCCTCGGAGGTTTTTGTATATGTGACCCAAGAGGGGGATAGTTATTATGGGTATGGAGGTGGTCCCTACGGCGGCATTCACAAGACCATAGACCCAGGGCAAGAGTATTTGATAATCGTCTCGGATGAAAACACGGAGAGCATTGTGATGGGTGGGAACGACCAACAGTATTTTGATATCGTGTTTTATTAAGAAATCGTTGACAAGTAACTCCTTGCAAAGTTGTGACATATTTTGCAAGGAGGCATAAATAAAATAAAGGGATGATGCCATAAGATGACAAAGGGAATCATAAAAATGAATTTGAAAAAAGAACAAAAGGGCACACGCAGAGAACAGGTGGGTGCGAGACGCAAATTGGGCAAAGTGACCAAGATTTTGGTTGGGCTGTGTGCTTGTTTTTTGCTCTCCAATGTCTTGGTAGGATGCCAACCACTAGGACAGCATCCAATCAAATTAGAAGGGGTCAAGGGGACAATGAAGCAAAACGAAGTAGATTTGCGGGTGTCCTTTGGGCACATCAAGGGGAGCTATGGAATGCGGGATGTGGCCAAGCAAGGAATCAAGTCTCCGCAAGATAGAAGTGATTGGGGGGGGGACGGTAGAGAGGAGTCCGGAGCCGTATGGCGTTGCGTTTTATTTTGCGGGGTATGATGACAATGTGAGGTACAACAAGTCTTTGGTAGGGGGCTGGAGGAATCAAGCAGTTTATGTAGAGGATTTTGCACAAATAGAGGGACAGTTTTTTTCCACCCTTGTGAGTGCGGAGGATTTTGAGAGCGATGCGTATGAGGTGAGTCGGTCGAGTGGGTTGTTTTCTCACAATGTATACAAACACACAGAGCAAATGCGTGTGCCGAGTGAGATATTTGATGCTGAGATTGCGAGCAATACAAAATCTAGTTTTGGGTTGTATGAAGCCTTTGTTTACAAAACAAGTGCAGGGTATTTGGTGGGGAATGTGATTTGTGCACAGGTGGAGTACAAAAAACAAGGTGACAAGATAAGCATTGCAAAGACAGAAGTACAGTGAGTTGGGGGCTAAGGGCAAGGAGTTGTTTGCAAGCCGCCAATGACAAGACCAAGGTGCAACAAAAAAAACTATGTTTGGGGGAGACCCTGAACATAGTTTTTGTTTTTTATTGAACGGAGAGTGGCTTTGGGAGAGATGACAATGGGGAGATATTCTGTCTATTTTATTCCCTTTTTGCGACACAATTGCCACAAAAGACAGCCGTAGATTTGAGTGCATTTTTGCAAACTAGACAATAGGGGGGGCTTGTTTTTTGGGTTTGCCGAGGTGCAAAAGCAAAAGTCCAAATCCTTGCACGGCAAGGACGATGAGCAAAAACCAAAGGGCATAGATACGGGTGGAGTAGATGGCGGCAAACATAATGAGGAGTGAGCAAAGGATGCTTGCAATGGGCAAGACAAATCTAACAAAGGGATTTTGACCCTTGTGTTTGAGGATTGCCATAAAAAACATAGGGATGAAAAGGGCGTACATAAAAACAATGGAAAGCGTGGCGGTGTCAAATTTGCCTTGCAAATAGGTCATATTGAAATACCATACAATCAACCACACCATTGCAACCAAAAGCCCTACAATGGAGGAGTTGTAAGGCGTGTTGGTGGTGTCGCACACCTTGCCAAACATAGCGTGTTTGGAGGTCATATTTTTTTGAGACAGCAGGTGCATACCACGAGTGTTGGACATCATAATGCCGTTGGCACCGCCCAAACAGGAGATGATGACAAAAACAAAAAGAAGTGTGCCACCCACTTTGCTAAAAATTTTGGAAAACGCTTGCTTGACAATTTCAGTGTTGTCGCCACTCAAAAAATCGTTGGTGTGCATTGTGCTCGTGAGTCCCACAAAGTAGATGAGGTAGATGCCAATAATAATCACAGAGCCAATGATGAGTGCAAGGGGCAGATTGCGTTTTGCGTTTTTGATTTCTGGGACAATGCTGGTTATCACAATCCACCCATCATAGGCAAACAGTGCACCCAAGAGTGCCGCAAAAAAATTGGGCTTTCCCAAAAGGGGGATGCTGGTCGTGCCAAAGTTGGACACCGTGGTGCCGTTTGCAAGCCCCACAATCGTGCCTATGATGGCCATCAACACGAGGGGTACTAGTTTGATAGCCAGTGTGGATACTTGAATTTTGCCCGCAATTTTGGGGGCAAGGGTATTGATTGCAAAAATCAACACCATATAGCCGCCCGCCAAAGCCCATACGGCGTCTTGGGGGAGACCAAAGAGTAGCACTGTGTAGAGAGCGGAAATCCAGCACAAGATGGATGCCATACAAGGGATATAAATGGTAGCCAAAAACCACCCTACACAGTAGGAATAGGTGCGACCCACGAGTTTGTCGGTGTATCCCACAAAGCCGGGCTCTTGTGGGTGTACTTTGGCAATCGTGCAAAAAGTAAAAGCACAAATGAACATAACCAAACCACCGATTGCCCACGCCAAAATGCTGAGCCACATATTGCCACCGGTGGCGGCAAGAATATCGGCAGATTTGAAAAAAACACCGCTACCAACAACGATGCCCGCAACCATTGCAATGGCGGTAAAAAGTCCATATTTTTCTTTGAGTACATTTGTTTGTGAATTCATCTTATATATTATACAATATTGTGTGCAAAAAATCAAATTATTTTTTGCGTGTCCACAAAAAATTGACTTTGAGATTTGGTTTTTTGTACACAATTTTTGCAATAGGGTGTGTGTTTGTTGAGCCCGTTGCAAAGATTGTGTGCGTCCAAGTGCTTGACAAAAAGTGTAGAATGTGGTATAATAAGACCATAGGAAATTACCCAAGACTGCACTACGAGTTGAGATAAATTTTTTATACAGCGTGCG
>WQZE01000083.1 GCA_009780875.1 Bacillota bacterium
GTGTTCTTGTAAATTTGTGACTTCAAAAAAATAATTTTAGGAGAACAAATTATGAAAGAAATCGTAAAGAGTACACAAGGTGTAGAGAGTGCCAAAAGCACTGGGCAAGGATGGCTGGCAAGAATGACAAAGAAGCGGTGGGTGGCAGTCGTGGCACTCTTGCTTTGTTTTGTATTTGCGGGTTCTGTTGGGTTGAGATATGGTTAGTCTGGCAAACAGCAGTTAGACAGTAGAGAGCAGCGAACATCTATCCCAAAAATAGATAGACAAATGTTGGATGAGCAGTATAACTTGGTGCTTCAAGAACACCAAGTTGCGGATTTAAATGAAGAGCAACAGGGCATTTTAGAGCAAGGGGTGCAATATTTGGAGGACTTCTATCAAGCACTGGAAGAAAACAAAACAACAGATGAGTTATTTGATATTTTATCACAAGGACTTTATGATTTTTCGGCTTATATAAGTTCTTTGTACGACTACGGTACCCCAAGCACGAGGGGGCAAATAAGGATCATTCTCTCTATTGATTTTCAGAAGGCATTTATGAATTTCATAGCAGGTTCAGTGGGTGCATTGCTGGGGGCAACGGGTATGTTTACAACTTTGGTGTCAATGTTGGTTGCGGCTACTCTACCCGTTGCGTGGATACCTGTTGTTGGTCAAGCGATTACCATTGCGGTGGTTGCCTTAGCAACATTTTTAGCCGCCTATTTTTGGGATAAATATGTAACAAGCAATATGCGTTTTGAAAATATGTACTGGAATGTGGCAAAAGGGTTATTTGTACCAAACTTTGATTTGTGGATATGAGGTCAATATATGAGAAAGTGCCTAGTATCCATTTTTCTAGTTGTATTCATTGTAGGCGGTCTTGCAAGTATTTTATTGCAATCCCGTAGGGGGCACACTTTGCCAAGTATGCTTTTGCAAGCCGTTGCAATGTGGGGTGTGATTAGTTTGATAGGAATGATAACCAACCCACCAATGACCAAAAAACAGACCATCCTTTTGCATAGTATCACGCTACCTTTGGTACTTTTGATAGGTCTCCTAATGTGGTTTGTATTGTATGCATAGTGTTTGTGTGTATTATTTCAAGTGTGGTATGAAACATTTTTTTGAGAGAGGTAGATTTTGGAACAAAATAAAATCATAAATATATTGCTAAAATGTCTCAAATGGACACTTTTGGGGATTTTGATTGTGGCGGTGTTGATGATTGCAATAGTGCCCAATGTTGGTTATAGATACAAAAACCAGGATAGGGATTTTGTTTCTGTTTCACAGGGGGTGTATATCAAGTTGGGTGGTTTGGGGAATGTAGATGTTGGCGAGGAGAGGCAAAATGCATTGAGCAAAGATAACAAGGGGTACGGTGACCCTATTGAATGGGATTTGCCAAGTATGGTTTATAATAATGAGGGTACTCAGTTTGGGTTTAGAGTGCGGGCACGGTACAAAGATAAAGAGTTTGCCTTGCATAGGAGATTTTGGGCAGAATTGGATCAAAAACAGAATGTTGGGTCGACGGACTATTGGGCGATAGGATTTTCAGAAGGACGCCGGTTTTTCCCAATAGTCACACAGGATTTTGATGAAATATGGAATGCACCAAATGAAATATGGAATGAGCAGATGAAAAGCGATAGGGAGACATTGAGCGGCAGAACTACGATTGGTGAAAAAAGTCAGCGTTGTTTTGATAGTCTCTTTGCGGGTCAGGATATGCAAACCGTCAACCAAGTAGAACGCATTTTGGGTATTCCCAAAGGCAATTACCGAGCCTATTACAACGCTACTGATTTTTCTATTGGCAACGCATATGCAAGGACGAGACCAGATGATTCTGGGTATGATGGCTACATCTTTGGGCTATACATCCATACCGCCAAAGACAAGCCGGTGCAAGAGTTGAGTTTTGAAAACGATACTGTGACCGTCAAGTTTGGCACGGGCGAGGTGCAAACCAAGACCGTGCAAATTGCTGAGTAGGTCTATTTGGATCGTAGAGCGGGTGATTGCGGTGTGCAATGCGACCACAATAGTAATCAAAATAGAAACCAACACTAGCCAGCCATAGAGTGGGCAGTTTGCCCCAAAAAATAATTTTGTGCACAAAAGGTTTCAAAAGGAGTGGCGGTTGTCACTCCTTTTGAAATTGTTCAAAAAAACTTGCATATAAATCCTTTTTGTGGTATAATGCTTGTGTAGCGATTGTAAAAATTAGCAAAGGAACTCCAAAAGGGAACTCCAAAAGGGAACTCCAAAAGGGAACTCCAAAAGGTTCCAAGGTGCCCTTTTGGGGCAAGGTTGGGTTTGTCCAAAAAATGGGGAGCCAAAGGACAAAAGCAAGATGGAAGTCATTTTTTTTGATACAGAAGTCAAAACCACACAAAATCCCAAGGACGGAGATGAGATTGCGGATATTGGGGCTGTGAGTGGGGATGGGCGAGAGTTTCATTCCAAAGATTGCAGGGCGTTTGCGTCCTTTTTGGGTGCACCAGATTTTTTGGTGGGACACAATATTATTGAGTTTGATTGCAAGTATTTGCAGAATGTGCCGCCAGTAGTGAGTGCCAGGCACATTGACACGCTGTATTGGTCGCCCATTTTGTTTGCACAGCATCCGTATCATCGTCTCCTCAAAGATGACAAATTTGAAAGCACGCAAAAAAACAACCCGCTCAACGACTCGCTCAAAGCCAAAGACTTGTTTTTTGATGAGGTGGCAAGATGGGAGGCAATGGACAAGGAGTTGCAACAAATCTATGCGGGGCTCTTGCGTGGAGACAAGCATTTTGTGCATTTTTTTGACTATGTGGGGTTTGATATCACGGTGGACACAAAAACCGTGGTTGCCTTGATGCAAAAGAGATTTGTAGGCAAAATATGCACCAAGGCAGATTTGCAGACAATGGTACAAGTACACCCTGTGCAACTAGCCTATGCGGTAGCACAAATAGAGGTGATGATACAAGATGCCAACTCTATTACGCCACCGTGGGTGCTCAAACAATATCCAGAGGTAGAGAACTTTTTGCAAAGGCTCAAAGGCACGCCTTGTGGAGAGTGTGCGTACTGCACGAGACAATTGAGTGTGGTTGCGGGGCTGAGGCGGTGGTTTGGGTATGATGCGTTTAGGACCTATGATGGGCAGGACTTGCAAAGGGAGGCGGCAGAGTGTGCAATCAACGGACAATCCTTGTTGGCGGTTTTCCCAACGGGTGGTGGCAAGTCCATTACTTTTCAATTGCCTGCTTTGATGCAAGGGGAGACACAAAAGGGTTTGACCATCGTGATTTCGCCGTTGCAGTCACTGCAAAAGGACCAGGTGGACAACCTAGAAAACAAACACTCCATCACCAAAGCGGTTCGGTTGGATGGGTCGCTTGACCCCATAGAACGAGCCAAAGCCATAGAGAGAGTGGAGAATGGGAGTGCAACGCTGTTGTATTTGTCTCCCGAGAGTTTGCGGAGCAGGAGTATTTTTGCGATGCTCACAAAACGCAATATTTTGCGATTTGTGATTGATGAGGCACACTGTTTTTCGGCGTGGGGACAAGATTTTAGGACAGACTACTTGTATATTGCCGAGTTTATTTTGGAACTAGAAAAAGCCAAAGACAACCACAAAAGAATCCCGGTATCGTGCTTTACCGCCACTGCCAAGGAGGAGGTCATTGCGGATATTGTCAACTACTTCAAAGAAAAGTTGCATTTGGATTTGCAAAAAGTGGTTTCCACAGCGGGCAGACACAATTTGGCGTACCACGCCATCCAGTGCGACAACGAGGGAGCAAAGAATGAAAAACTGAGGGACTTGTTGACAGAGTTTGCTTGTCCGTCCATTGTGTATGTTTCCAGGACAAAGAGAGCCTATGAACTCTCTCAAAAACTCAAAAAAGATGGATTTGATGTCCTTTGCTATCACGGTCAAATGGAAAGAAACGAACGCACCGCCAACCAGGATGCTTTTTCAAAAGGCAAGTGCAATATTATGGTGGCGACCAAGGCTTTTGGGGTGGGCGTGGACAAGGACAATGTGGGTCTAGTGGTGCACTATGATGTGTCCACCTCCTTGGAGGACTACTTGCAAGAGGCGGGGCGTGCGGGACGGGACGCCAAGTTGCAAGCCAGTTGTTTTGTGTTGTACAATGATGACGATTTTAACAAGCATTTTGCTTTTCTCAACCAAACGCAAATCACTCGCAAAGAGATATCGCAAGTGTGGAGCGGTGTCAAAAAATTGACCAAAGACAGAAACACCGTGACCAAGTCACTCTTGGAGGTGGCAAGTGCGGCGGGGTGGGATGACAAAGCGGAGCAAGAGATTGGCACGAGGGTGGGTACAGCGGTCAATGCGTTGGAGCAAGTGTATTTTGTCAAAAGAGGTCAAAATATGCCCAAAGTCTTTGCCACCAGTTTGCTTGTGGACAATATGATAGAGGTGGACAGCAAATTGTCCAATATCCATCATCTCTTTGATAGTGACCTGCAAAAGGAACAAGCCAAGAGAGTGCTTGGGAGACTCCTAAAAACGAGAGCAAAATCCAAAGGAATGGCAGATGATAACAACCAACGAATTGATTTTATTGCCAAGCACGAGGGGTTGACCACCAAAGAGGTCGTTGTCATTGTGGACAAACTAAGAGAGTGTGGCTTGCTTGCCGATGCCAAGGATTTGTACGGATTTTTGCAAAAAGATGGTGGCAAGCGAGCCAAGGCTGTGCTCAATGCCCACAAGGCGACTGAGGAGTTTTTGATACAGTTTTTGGATGGCGTGGGTGTAGCCAAGGGTGTGGAGCAGCGGTTTAATGTCAAGCAAATCAACGAAAAAATGCAAAACAAGCACCCCAACAACACAAGGGAGCACCTCAATACCATTTTCAATTTTTATGATATCAAAAGGCTTGTCAAAAGGAGTTATGAACACAACAGGGATTTTGTGCTGCTCAAAACCTATTTGCACACCACGGAGATACAAGAGACCGTCCAAAAAAGATTGCAAATCTGTGATTTTTTGATTGTGCACTTGTATGACAAACTGGCGGAACAACAAAAGAGAGTCAAAAGTACTTTGCCTAGCGGGCAAGAGAGCGAGGAGGTGGATGCATACAAAATTGAGTTTGGAGTGCAGGAACTCAAAAATGCCTACAACCACAAATACCAACTTTTGGGCGCCAAGGTGGATAGCATTGATATAGAGGATGCTTTGTACTATCTCAAACGCATTGGCAGTCTTGACATTGATGGCGGGTTTTTGGTCATATACAACAAGATGACCCTAGAAAAATTGCAACAAAATACGGTCAAATACACGCAACAACACTACGAAAAACTGGCGTTGTTTTACAACAACAAGCGAGAATCCGTGCATTTTATTGCCGAATATATCAAAAAATTATCCCAAGACAAGGCGGCTGCCCAAGACTTTGTCAGAGATTATTTTGTGATGAAACCAGAGTTTTTTAGACACAAGCATTTTGCGGGCAGAGAGCGTGAGTTGGCACTCA
>WQZE01000084.1 GCA_009780875.1 Bacillota bacterium
AATGGGACTTGAAAGAAACGCCACCGTACAGTATGGAGATGAGAAAGCGGCAATGTGGAATGGCGAAAGAGACTTTGCGGTAGAGGGCAATTGGTCTTCGGGCGGGTTTTATGCGAGCGATGTGCAAACACCCGTGGATGACCATTATGCGTTTAGGAGTGCACCTTTCAACGCAAGTGTTGGCAACGATGGCAAATATTTGATGGCTGGATTTTTTCACGGCTGGATGATATCAAAAAATTGTTTTAATAATGAGACAAAACTCAAAAATGCAGTGGCGTTTATCAAGGCGCAAGTGGACAATATTGCCGAGTTTGGAGCACCTACCAGCAACGGCGTCTCTCCAAGCAGTGACAAGACTATTGTACAACAAACCTTGGATATCGTCAAACTCCAAGACGAAGGATACCAATTGCTTGCACCTTTGGATGACAGATTGCCACAAGCGGTCAAAGATGCTTTGATGGGTGACGGTTTGCAAGTCCTTTTGCAAGGTGGCAGTATTTCGGCCAATACCATCATCAAAAATGTAATGGATGCATTTGATAGATAATCTTTGTGACAAAATGACCGTGCAATACGCAACGCCCTTCAAAGGCTTTGCGTATTGTGTGGCGCAAAAGACCTTGACCGTTTTTGCAACATTGTGGTAGCAAAGTTTGTGGTGATAGAGTGTGGAGTGTACACTGGGTTGAAAGGTGTGATGATGCTACGACAAGACAAGCAAGATTTGCAAAAGCAGAGGAGAGAGGATGTATAAAAACAAATGGCTAGCCTGTATATTGCTGACCGTGCCTTTTGTGGCATTTGTGGGTGTATTTTTGTTGTACCCTGCGGGGGTCAATATTTACAATAGTTTTTTCAAGTTTGCCAATAGGTTGGACCAGCACCCTACTTTTGTGGGCTTTGACAACTATATGAAAGTGTTCAAGGAGCAAAATTTTGTACGCTCCTTGCTCAACACGGGGCTTTTGATGCTTTGCGTAGTCGTGTTTCAGATTGGTATTGCATTGCTGCTTGCAATGCTTGTAAGCAGTCTCAAAAAAGGTGCGACCGTTTTTAGAATCATCTTTTTTATGCCCATCGTGGTATCCGCTACGGCGATTGGCTTGTTGTATCTTATGTTTATTCAACCCAATGGGTTGTTTACACAAATTTCGGGTGGTGAAAACATCAACTGGTTGCCAGCGGGCAAGCCAAGAGCCTTGTTGATAGTGATGACGCCCGTTGTGTGGCAGTATATTGGGTTTTATTTTGTCATCTTTTTGACGGGTCTATCAGGGATATCGGAGGATGTGTATGAGGCCGCCAAAATTGATGGAGCGGGGAGATTGCGAACCGTTTTCAGAATCACTTTGCCAATGCTCCAAAATGTGATACGGACTTGTGTCATTTTGGCAATCACAGGGGCTCTCAAAGTGTTTGATTTGCCACATATTATTGCCAAGGATGGTGCGCCTGGCTATGAGACCATTTTTATGGGGACATACAACAATTGGTTGTACAGTAGGGGCAGAGTGGGTGAGTCTGCGGTGTACTCTCTATTGATAGTGGTTGTGGGGATTGCGGTGTCGGTTGCTACCAAGTTTGCACTCAAAGAGAACAAAGATATCTAAACAACAAAACCAATGCAAGGAGTGAGATTATGGATGCTGTGTGCGTAGAAAAAGATAAAGAAAGGCTACAAAAAATTGTAAAAACGGCACTCAAAGTGATTGTGTTGACCGTGCTTGTGGTGTGGGCTGCTATTGCGGTTTTTCCGTTTGCGTGGACACTTTTTTCTTCTTTCAAAAATAGATATGTCGTGGTTGACAAGCCGTTTGCTTTTGATTTTGCCAAAGATGCTTTTGAAAACTACAAAAAAATCTTTGAGGGCAGTCTCAATATTGGGACAGCGTATCTCAATAGTTTGTATATCAGTGGGCTGGTGACCGTGGGGACGGTGTTGATAGCCTATTTGTTTGCATTTATGTTGGCTAGGTTTCGGTTTAGGGGCAAGGGGATATTGGAGGCATTGGTCGTTGCGTGTATGATGTTCCCCGCTTTTTCGCTCATTTTCCCTATTGTCAAAATTTTGTCAGCCCTCAATTTGTTTGGAGAGCAACTGGGCGTCGTGTTGCCTCAAATTGCGCTCAATTTGGGATTTACAACGCTCCTCATCACCTCGTTTGTGCGTACACTACCACAAGACATTGAGGAGGCGGCGTTTATTGATGGGGCATCGCTCCCCAGGGTCATTTTTGGGATTGTGTTGCCAATGGTCAAGAGTGCCATTGTGACGGCGATGATATTTGTATTTTTGTGGAGTTACAATGATTTGTTTTTGCAAATGTTGATTATTGACAACGAAAAAAAATACCCGGTCTCTTTGCTACTCAATCGCCTTGCATCCAAAGAGAGTGGTTTTGATTATGGAAAAATGGCGGCAGCGGTCACGCTGGTCAGTTTTCCGATTATCATTGTGTATATTGCCTTGCAAAGATATATTATCAAAGGCTTGACAGCGGGTGCCTTGAAAGGATAAGGGGATTGCTGGTAGGACAGAAATCTAGGATTAGGGAACATTATGAAAACAGAAATCATAGCAGGGCAGATGATGTTGGTGGGCTTTGGGGGTACAACAGCACAAGTGATTTGTGATGCCATCCAAAAGCATCATTTTGGCAATATCATATTGTTCAAAAGAAACATACAAAATGCCGAGCAGTTGCGTACACTTTGTCAAAAAATTTGGGATGCGTGCTTGCAACACAATGGCATAGCCCCCTTGATTGCCATTGACCAAGAGGGGGGCAGTGTGAGGCGTATCTTTGAGGGTGTGACCGATGTGCCGGGGCAGATGGCGATTGCCAGTGCAAGCATTGAGAACAAAAAAGCAAGCAAACAAGTTGCTCATATTGTGGCGCGCCAACTCAAAGAACTTGGGATTGGGCTCAATTTGGCGCCCGTGGTGGATGTCAATACCAACCCATACAACCCGGTGATTGGGGTGCGGTCTTATGGCGATGACCCCAAGAGAGTGTCTCGCTTGGCACAAGAATTTGTCAAAGAACACCAAAAGCAGGGGGTGGCTGCGTGCTACAAGCATTTTTGTGGACACGGTAGTGTGCAAGTGGATTCACATATTGGTGTGCCCGTGGTGGACAAATCATTGTCACAACTTTCAGAGTGTGAGTTGGTGCCCTATATGGATATGCAAAAAAGCGGGAGTGCACCCGCTGCTGTGATGACCGCACATATTTTGTACCCACAAATTGACAAGGACAACATTGCCACGCTGTCGCAGGCCATCCTTGGGGGGATTTTGCGTGATAAATTGCAATACAACGGATTGGTTTTGACGGATTGCTTTGAGATGGAGGGATTGTCAAAAACTTTGCGGATAGAAGACGCCGCCGTGCAAAGTCTGCAAAGTGGGGCGGATATCATCACGGTATCTCACACTCTGGATAGGCAAATTGCCGTGCACAACGCACTTTGTGAGGCGATAGAGAGTCAAAAAATTAAAAAAAGTGTGTTGGATGCCATCCAAACACGCATTGGAGACACCAAAGCAAAGTTTTTGGGCAAGCAAATGGGCACCAAGCGATTGAAACCAGCAGATTTTGACAAGAGCGAAAGGATGGCAAACAGGTTGAGTAGAGGCAGTATTTGTGTGCAAGGTGAGATGGGAGACCTGACAGAAGCCGTAGTGATAGGTGTCAAAAATTTTGCCAGCACGATTGCCGAGGACAGAGTTGATTGTATAGATGTGGCACAAAAAGTGGGAGAGGCTCTTGGGCTTGATTTTGTAAGCGTGTCAATGGAGGAGATGTGCGCAGTGTACGGGTCGGCACACAAAACCTCTGAGATAAAGACCTCAAAAACGGAGCAAGGCTTGCAATCTTTGTTGCAAGAAATGGACACCTGGGTGAAGGATAGGCGTGTGATTTTGTGTTTGTCCAACGCACAAATTGACAAGCAGCAACAAGCACTCTATGATTTTTTTGTGCAAAAAAAAGACACCGTGCTCGTGTCTCTCCGTACGCCCTATGATATGCTGCATAGGCAAAAACCATCTTGTCATGTTGCTATTTTTGAGTATACCCATCTTGCAATACGGTCACTCATTGAGGTACTGCAATCCAAAAAGGCGAGCGGTACAATGCCTGTTGTGTTGTCATAGACCACCGCCGATTGACGGTATACGAGTTTGTCCATTGTATTGTGTGGACAGCATTGCCATCAAAGAGTCTCTTGCACTGTACAAACAGCGTCCACCCAAATGGTTTTTTGGTTTTGATAGACCACTTTGCCGGGGGGAGAATTGCGGGGTTTGGTCACATTTTTGATGGGGCAGTAATCCACAGGTATTTTGTCATTGGACTTTGCTTTGCTATAAAAAGCGACAAGGCTCCCCACTTTTTGGATGGTGGGCAAGGGGATGGGTTTGGTGCGGTCGTTTGGCTTGATGATTCCGTGACAACCGTGAATTTGGCTTGCGTGAAGCCACAGGTCGGTAGAGTGGGATTTGCGTACCAACACATCATTTTGCAAATTGTTTTTGCCGATGAGTACGGTGTACCCATCCACCAAAAATTTGCGAGGCTCGCTTGTTTGTGCGGTATGTTTTTTGTTGGGTGGAGGGGCAATTTTTGCAACCACGCACTCCTCCAACAAAGTTTGCAAGGTGTCCATACTGTCTGCATTTTGCACAAGGCACTCTATGGACCGCAAGTATTCTAGGTGCGTTTGTGCCTCTTGCAATTTTTGCGTAGAGATTTGGATGGTTCGTTGCTTTTTTTGATAGCGAGTAAAATAACTTTGTGCGTTTTGGGAAGGGCTTTTTTTGGCATCCAAGGGGATGGTGACCATTGTATTGTCATAGTAGTTGAGACATTGTGCTGTGGTGTCACCGTATTTGATTTGGTACATATACGCTGTCAAGAGTTCTCCATACAGTTGATTTTTGGGAGCATCTTGGGCTTGTTCAATTTGTGTGAGCAGTGTTTGCACACCCTTTTTTGCCTTGGTCACGCTTTGCCCCACCTTGGTGAGCAAAGAGTTTTTGGCGTTGTGCAAAGCATCTGCTTTTTGTTTGGTGTCAAAAAAATTTTGCACTGCTAGATTGCACGACTCCAAATAGATAGGAGAGTACTCCGTTGTTTTGAGTGTGCAAAACTTTGTTGCGGGTGCAAAAAAACAAAAATCCAAATACAAACCATCTTTGTCTACCAAAATGCAAGGTTTGGGTGTTTGTTTTTGTGCGAGTTGTTGCAAGGCATGCAGTTTTTGCAAATAGGCGTCATTGCTGGGCGCAGGCGGAGCATATTTCATTTGTGGGAGCATTGGGCGTGTGGAGACATCCAAACCCGCTTTGTGCAAGCAATCTGTGATTTTGAGCGTTTCGTCCACCAAAAAAAGGTTGGAACGACGCCCCATTAGTTCGCAAATCAAGGTGCGACAAGTCCTTTCTCCAAGTTCGTTGCTTGTGTCAAAGGCAAAGTGAATGATTCTTTCGTCAAGGACACAA
>WQZE01000085.1 GCA_009780875.1 Bacillota bacterium
CACCCGACTATGACAAGTATATTGGTGCCGCCCTTGTGGATGTACCCAATCCTTTTAGGATAGTGGATAAAGATGAACCAAGTTTTGGCAGGTACTTTGAATATGAATTTATGGAGAGTGTCAAACCTTTTGGCATTCAATTTGATTACAAGTTTCAAGCCGACTTGTACAGGAGTGGCAAGTACACCAACCATATTATCACGGCACTCAAAAAAAGATTTGAGATTTTTGATATTTTGGCGGCACACAAAACACAAGAAAGCACGGCAGAGGACAAGGCGGAATATTATCCTGTACAAATTTATTGTCCAAAGTGTGGTAGAGACACCACCAAAATCACAAAACTATCCAAAGACTGCAAGAGTGCACAATATGAGTGCAAGTGTGGTCACGCTGCCAATTTTGATTTTGTCAAAGAACACAATTGCAAATTGGCGTGGAAAATTGATTGGCCGATGCGTTGGATGTATGAGGGCGTGGATTTTGAGCCAGGTGGCAAAGACCACGCAAGCATCAACGGGAGTTATGATACCAGCAAACACATATCCCGAGAGATTTATGGGTATGAGCCCCCGTACTTTCAAGGTTATGAGTTTATTGGTATCAAGGGGCTTGCCGGCAAAATGTCTGGGTCAAGTGGACTCAATTTGACACCAGATACTTTGCTCAAAATTTATCAACCCGAACTTTTGTTGTGGCTGTATGCCAAAAATGACCCCGAGAGAGCGTTTGATTTTTGTTTTGATGATGGTATTCTCAATCAATATTTTGAATTTGACAAAATGCTCAACGAGGTCAGACAAGGGACAGCGGATGAACAAAAAAAGAGTATCATAGAACTTTGTACCATCAAAGGGCGTGAGGTCAAGACCGTGCCGATGTCTTTGCTTGTACAACTTGGCTCCATTGTGGACTTTAACCCCAAAATGCTAGAAGTGATGTTTGAAAAAATTGGGGAAAAATACAAACAAAAAGATTTTGAAGAGAGATTGTTGCTCGCCAAACATTGGCTAGAAGTTTGCAATCCTGAAAGTGTGACCAGGTTGAGACCTTTCCGTAATTTTGATTACTATCAAACTTTGGAAGACACAGAAAAAAAAGAAATCCAAGAACTTTTGGCGGTCTTGTCCAAAGGTAAGTATGATTTGGACGGCTTGCGGGATGCTTTGTACGCCATCCCCAAACAAGTACGCAACACGACCGAGGTCACACCCGAGGTCAAAAAAGGACAAGCCAAGTTTTTTGTCAATGTGTACAATCTATTGATAGGCAAAGAAAAGGGTCCAAGACTGTATTTGTTTTTGCACGCACTAGACAAAACAAAATTCTTGCACTTGCTTGATTTTTCCACCCCACGCCGTGAGGATGAGGTGGAAGTCGTGGCGCAAATCCAAGAGACCAAAAAAGAACGCAAGGCATTGCCAGATACGATTGAGCCACTCAAACCACAAATCCAATTGGATGACTTTATCAAACTGGATATCAGGGTATGTCAAATCACCAAATGTGCAGAGATACGCAAGAGTCACAGTTGCTACAAAATCACCCTAGACGACGGTCTCCAAAAAGACCGTACCATTGTGTCCAGCATCAAAGAGCATTACACCCCCGAACAACTCATTAATAAAAAAATACTTGTGATTTGCAACCTAGAACCCAAACGCCTCGCAGGCGTCACGAGTGAGGGGATGCTCTTAGCCAACGAAAACGGCAGTTGCGGCTGCAAAGTTGTTTTTGTGGATGATAGCATCCCTTGTGGCACAAGATTGAAATGATGGCAAAATGTATATCTATCATATAGAATAAAACAATTGCGACAGAAAGCAAAAAAGCGTTGAATCATTTTGTTCAACGCTTTTTTGTTTTTTCAAGAGATCGGGTTGAGGGTTCTCTCTTTGATACTATACATATATATAGTAAAGTCCACTGCTGGGTCGTCTTGGGTTTTTGCCAAAAAATGGGTGGGCTTGATTTGCTTGCCTTTTTTTTTGGATTGTGTTATAATGATGGTTACCATATATGAGGGATGAAACATATATATGGAATATATTGGAGAGGAAATTATGTATAAAAAAGCAATGAGCAAAAGAGCGGTCGGTTTCTTGATACTGACGGTACTTTGCTTTTCCGTGGCTTTGAGTGGTTTGGCTGTTTGGCTGAGCAAAACGAATCCAGGAACAAAAAATGAAAAGGTGAGTCCACAAGTGGGTGAGTCCAAACTGGGTAAAGCCAACTTTGTGATGGACGATGCCAAGAACACCATCATTGGGTTGACCAATGACTATATGGTCAGCACGGATGGAGGGTCTACTTGGACAACGGGGTCACCTTGGCTCAAATTCCGTGGGCAACAAAGAGTCATTGTGGCAGAAAAAACAATCGCTGCCGATGTGCTGGCGTATGTCAATGGATATACCTACGACAAGGGGCATATGGTTTCTTTTGGGGGCAAGATTTGGGAGGCTATGCAAGTCACCAACGAAATCCCAGGGTCTTTTGCCAACACTGGCTGGTCGCCTAGAATTGGTATCCCTGCACCTTCGTACTATCTTGCGGAGTTCAACTTTACCAAATACAGTGCGGCGGATTTGCAAGCATCTTTGAATGCGCAAAAGCAAGCCTATGAGGATACCACCAAATCATTTGGTTATTTGCCATCTTGGGGTATCTATGGCGGTAGAGAGAATTTTAGTGTCAAATATGATTTGGACTATGATGCCTTTACACACTTGACCTATGCATTTGTAAAACCGATTGACTCAGATGCCAAAGGTTTTGATGGTTCACCAGAGACACAAGGCTATGACAATATTACGGAAAGAACCACCAACCCAGGCGTGCGGTTTGATGACCCAAGCACGGCGGTACAACCAGGTGGTGATTGGAATATGGGCGGTGAGTTGATTCATCAAATCAGAACAGAAATGAATCAACACAAAGACAAGTCTTTGATTTTCTCAGTCGGTGGATGGAGTTATAGCGAACACAATGAGTTCCAAATTGCTACTGCCAACGACTATGCAATCAATACCTTTGCAAAATCTATTGTTGATTTTATGAGAGACAACGGATTTGACGGTGTGGACATTGATTGGGAGTATCCAAAGAATGCACAAGAGGCACAACAATACCTCAAACTACACAAAAAAATCAGAGAGATTATGACCATTTTGTCTTTGGAGACAGAGCAATACTACTGGTTGTCAACAGCAACGACGCCAAACTTTGATGATGTACAATATATCACACCCACAGAAATCACCAAGTATGTGGATACCGTCAACTATATGGCGTATGACTACAATGGTGGAACCTTTTTGGATGAAAATGGGCAAGTAGAACAAACCGGGCACAATGCGCCTTTGTTCCAATCCAAACTTGACAGCAAGAAAAACTGGAACATTGATGCTTTGGTAACAGAGTATATCAGACAAGGTGTGCCAGCAAAAAAATTGATGATGGGTATTCCTTTCTATTCTCGCAGTTGGTTGGGAGTAGACAAACCCGCAGAAGGATGGGCGAATCCTGATTTGCCAGGTCTTGGTGCTCTCAATGACGGAAGTATCCCAATGAACGCAGACGGCAGCACGCTTTCTGAGGGAGATTGGGCGGGTCCAAATTCACAAAATCCAAATGCTAACTGGGTTGTCACAGACCCAGACAGTCAAGGAAAATGGGCTGGTGCGTGGGGTAACGGAAGCAATCCTTACTACCGTATGGAAGAACTTTTGGCAGGCAACGCAAAATATAACGGGCTTGCAATGGACCACTTTGCAAAAGATTACAAGAGATATTGGGACCCAGAGGCAATGGTGCCTTATCTATACAGTGAGACCGACAAGGTATTCCACACCTATGATGATGCTGAGAGCATTGGCGACAAAGTGGATTATATCACAGCGACGGGTGCTTTTGCTGGAACCAATCCAGCCTATGAGCACATTGCAAAGCGTGGTCGCCTAGCCGGTGCAATGGTTTGGGATATCACGGGAGACACAAGAGATGGGTACCATGGTGCTCACCACGGAACAAGTCCAAACTTTGTGCTCAGTCACGAAGTCAAGAGATTGGTTACCGGACAAAGAGATGGAGCCTATATTGAGAACAATGATATTCCATCTGTGATACAAGGCGTTGCGTTTGCAAGAGAAGTTTATGCGCTCAATGATGAAAGCACGGGCAGCGTGTTCTCTTTGGAGAATGCACCAGCGTGGTTGAGTGTGGGCGGAGAGGAGCCATTTGGACCTGGAACCCGTGCATACTTGTCAGGCACTGCACCCCAAGTGGGCAACTACACCTTTACCTTGGTAGCAAAAGCAATCTTTATGGATGGTAGAGAGCCTGCCTTGGCGAGAAGAACCTTTACCATCACGGTTGTGGACAGAGATAGCAATGAAATGGCTGAATCTGGTCACTCCATCGTCCAAGACCCAAGCAAAGTGAGTTATATTGCGGGTGAGAACTTTGACGCCACTGGACTCCAAATTGAAATCCAATTGCAAAATGGAGATACTCGTGTGGTAGCGTATGAGGAAGACACCAGAAAAGACTTTAAATTTACACCAGCAGTGGCACTCACCGCCGATATAGACAAAGTCAGTGTGGAATACCGTGGTATGATGATTGGTGATGTGAGCGTTGCGGTGAGAGATGTAGCCATCCAAAGCGTCAGCATCCAAACCCCTCCCACACGCCTAGACTATGTAGAAGGCGACGGGATTAGTTTCAATGGACTTGTGGTTGAGGTTGTGTATCAAGATGAGACCGCACTCAGTGTAGCCTATAATATCAACAACCAAGATGACTTTATCTTTGGGCAATGGGTGGCTACGGTGTTGAACAACAAGATACAAGTTTGGTACAAAAACATACTTGCAGGTACTTTTGAGGTCAATGTATCGCAACCTGAGGTTGCTCAGTTTGTGGTCAACCAAAATCCAAACCAACTAGAATATGCTACGGGTGAGGCGTTCAACCCTGAGGGTCTTGTAATCAGAATCGTGTATCTCAACGGTACCTTTGCTGACATCGCATACTCTGAGGAGACAAAGGCGGACTTCCGCTTTGAGATGCACGAGGAATATGTGTCCATCTACTACAAAGGTGAGCACATTGCAAACAAAGCCATCACCATCAAACCCCAAGAAAAAACAAAACCAGAAGACATTGCCAAAATCGCAATGATTGCAGGCGGAGCCACCGTAGGTGCCCTAGGCATCACCGTCATCTCCATCTCAGCAGTCAAAGCAAAAAGAAAAAGAAACTACTAAAAAATAGAGTGTGCAGGCAGGGGTGCAATCCCCACGCTACACACTTGATAGAATCGTAAGAAAAAGCCAACTGCTCAGTGCAAATGCATTGGGTGGTTGGTTTTTTGTTTTGTAGGCAAAGTATAGTATGGGGGGGAAAGTGGTACCGTGTACTCGTGGGGTGTATGAGTGGGTAATATAGTTTGAGTGTGTATAACTTGGTGGAAAATTGTTTACAAGGGTGGATAACCCCCCCAAAAA
>WQZE01000086.1 GCA_009780875.1 Bacillota bacterium
CTTTGCGACCAACTCTTTCATACCAAGCCTCCACCTACACCTTAGGACTCTATGGCGTTTTCCAATACGAGCATATCAAAATCAACGGTTTCCACAAAGTCCTCTGCCCTAAATCTAGCAATGTTAAAATTGGTGAAATTGAATTTGTGGCTATAAATAACCAAAGGTGTAGGGATATCCAGCCTATCACACACGGTCATCACAAAACCACCAAACTTTCCAGAATGATAGTTGTCATCTATTTCTATGATCTCACTACGGGTTATTTTTTCCTCTTGGATTGTTTTGGCCCAAATTCTTACCATAGACTCCTCCCTTGCTTACGCTTTTTTATAGTATACCACAACCACATTGATTTAGTCAAACCAACAATGCACGCATTGTGCAAAAAAGACTTCACAACTCGCAAAGTCTTTTTTGTTGGTATCCTATATTTCGTGTAGTTCTGTACAGTTTTGCCCGTCCAAAGTTTGACACTTGACTTTGATGACCTGATTTGCTTTGGTGAAAATATGTGCACCCACAAATTCAGCCACAAAAGGAATCGTACGATGCCCTCTATCAATCAATACACATAGTTTTGTTTTGGCTGGCTTTCCAATCCTGTACAACGCATCCACGGCAACACGCACGGTCTCCCCTGTATACAAGACATCGTCCACAAGCACCACTGTTTTGCCCGCCAAGTCACAAGATATTTCCGTGCCATTGAGCACCGGAGTCTCATTGACCTTGGACAAATCATCCCTATAAAGCGTAATATCCAATTTGCCTTGCAATACCTTGCCATAGGCTTTTTCTATCACTGCCACCAAATCATTGGCAATGTTGACACCACGCCTTGCTATCCCAATGATGCACAAGTCTTTTGTGCCGTGATTGCTCTCTACAATCTCGTGAGCCAATCGGTTGATTGCATACTCATAGCCTTGCTTGTCCATAATTTGTTCTACAAATTTCATAAATTCTCCTTTTGCGTATCTGATACCTTGTTTGCTTTCAAAAACTTTTCAAAATAGTCCGGCAAGGGGGCGGTAAAAAACATATTTTTGCCTGTAATAGGGTGAGCAAATGTGATGGATTGTGCGTGCAGTAGTTGATTTTTGCATTGTTTTTGTGAGCCATACAACACATCTCCCACAATAGGGTTGCCCAAATGCTTTGTGTGTACCCGTATCTGATGCGTGCGTCCTGTCAAAATATCAAACTCTACAAGGGTTGACTTTTTGAGGCGTTCTAGGGCTTTGAATTTGGTGGAGGCGGGTCTGCCTCCCTCTACAATCGCCATCTTTTTGCGGTCACTTTTGGACCGTGCGATGGGCAAATGGATGGTTCCGCTTTCTGATTGCAAAAATCCCTCTACAATGCCAATATATTTTTTCTTGACAGTGCGTTTTTCAAACTGTGTACTCAAACACAAATGAGCCTCATTGGTTTTGGCAACAAGAATGACGCCGCTCGTCTCTTTGTCCAGTCTGTGCACAATGCCCGGTCTAATCTCACCATTGATACCACTCAAATTGTCAATACAATACAACAAGGCGTTGACAAGCGTGTCATCTTGGTGCCCTGGGCTTGGATGCACCGCAAGCCCTTGCTGTTTGTTGACAACCACAAGACAATCATCTTGATACAAGATATCCAAGGGAATCTTGCTAGGCACTATACCTGTCTCAACAAGCGGCAAACTGACCTCAATCACTTGTCCTGTTTTCAAAACAGTACCCGCCTTGGTGACCACCTTGCCATCTAGCAAAATATGCTTTTCGGTCACAAGATTTTTGACCATAGAACGAGTTTGCGAAAGCACGGTGCCCACAAACACATCCAATCGCACATTGTGTCCATCCAAATCTACTGTGATGGTCTCGTTTTCAAATTGTGTTTTCATTGTTACTCTTTTGCTGCAAATCGTTGGTGTTCTCTATTGGGCTTGTTTGCAAATTTTCTTGCCCCTCTACTTGCACGCTTTCTTGGGCGTCCATTTGTACACTCTTTTGGGTGTCTTTGGACGCCGTCGTACTCAATCTTTGCGTATCTTTTTTGTACATAAACAAAATATAAACAATGACACCTATCACACTAGATACAAGTGCAGCATCCGCAAAGTTGAAAATTGCAAACCCAGTACCCCCCAATATGGGTATATCCAAACCAAAATACTCCAAATAAATAAAGTCTCTCACATATCCCAAAAACAATCTATCTACAAAATTCCCAAGTGCACCCGCAATCATCAAAGCAAGCATCACCCGCAAAAATTTTCTTCTTTTTCGGCATCCGTATAAACAAATAAAATATAAAACCACCGCAACCAAGGTGATAACCAAAAAGAACAGCCGCACCCCATCAGCACCTATCAAGTTGCCAAGTCCAAAATCAGAACTAAACGCCGCACTGTAATTGTGTGTATAAAAAAAATATGCAAATTTGGGAACAAGCGTCACTGCTGTATTGAGTGCCATCGTATTTGCAACCATTGTCTTGGTCAACAAATCAAACAATAACACAGCCCCCAAAACAATCAACTCTGTTTTGGCATAGGCTATATAGTCCATCACCTTGTGTACAATGGCATTGATATTTGGCTTTTTTTTCAAATGTGTTGCATTCCTTTTTGACGAATCTAACTAGTGAACAAAATCATCCTTGATGCTCGTAGAGACCGTGACGCCCATAGGACTCAGCAAATAGATATGTGTATCAGATATTTTGCACACACTGCCACCCAAAGCATAAATGGCTCCACTCATATAATCCAAAATGCGTTGTGCCACCGAGAGTTCCAACTTGTCCAAATTGATAATTGCCGGTTCCTTCCGTTTGAGATAACTAATCAAAGCCTGTACTTCTTCCGGATTCTTGGGTTCATACACAATGACATTTTGATAATTATTGTGCACCGTTTTTTCATCTCGCTCATTGGGCAACGGCATTGCCTGCTGATAGGCAGTGTTTCCAAACACCTGATTGATATAGGACGGATTGCCATATGCCATATTGGGATTGGGTTTTCCATAGGCATTGCCTTGTGCACTGTTTGCCAAAGGCACGCCTCCCATATACGGCGGATTGGGTGCAAAAGGCGTCCCACCTACTCCAAAAACATTTTGATTGATATGAGGAGGAATTCCTTTTTTGAGTTGCTTTGTGTTGTCAAACCTGGGCAAGTTTTGGTTGCTATGCGGTCTATACACACCATTCTTGTCGTGCGTATCCTCATAATATTCAAGCCCCCCATTAAAATTGGAACTGCCCTTAAAAAAATTATTAAAACTTGCCATAGTTCAATACACCCACACAAAGTATTCCCTATATTATAACACAACTACGGTTTTATTGCAACTGTATTTGCACATTTTTTGTGTATTCTTTGCTCCGCCCAAAACCCATACCGCCAAAAAGTACTCACCTTGCCACAAATAACGACATCTTTATTGCAACAAATCAATCTATGAAATCACCCAAGCCTTGACAAAAAACAATAAGAACCCATCTTTATCAATTTTATAAATCTTCGTTTGGATTGCTTGCAGGGAGCGAGGCTCCACAGTCAATACATTTGAGACTGGTGCACGAGTTTTTTGAACCACAATAAGAGCAGTGCACAAAGGCAACTTGTGGCTGCATCGTGGGCTGCTGCGTGCCCATCGCTTGGAGCGTATGAACAAATCCATCCTGTTGCCCATTTCCCAAATCCTGTTGTTCTTGGATATCATAGGGGTGTTGTTGCCTCCATCCCCCTTGTCTCTTTTTGGAACGCATTGCAATCACACCAAAAATAACCGCAATCACCACAAAGCCACCCATTAGCCAACCCGTCAATGCAAAACCATCAATATAATAATCCATCCTATCCCCCTTTGTAGACCGAAAAATAACCACCTAGTATGCAATCATACCATTATATCATATTTTTCCAAAAAAGCAAACTAAATCGGGTCTTGCACATACAAAAAAGGGCAAAATGTAGCACACAAAAAACTAGCGTACTCGTGTACGCTAGTTTGACCGTTTGTTTTGCACATACTTGCTCAAATAATTTTGAGTCCAAGACTGATTTTGAGTGCGTTGTCCACTTTGGCTTGGTACTCAGGACTGATTTGTCCAATCTTTTCTCTAAGACGCCTCTTGTCAATGGTTCGCAACTGTTCTAGCAACAAAATACTATTTTTTGGCAAACCAAACATACCTTGTTTGACCTCAATATGCGTAGGAATTTTTGCCTTGCTGAAAATACTTGTCACCGAAGCCACAATAATGGTGGGAGAATGTGCATTTCCGATATTGTTTTGGATAACCAAAACGGGTCTTTTGCCGCCTTGTTCGCTCCCCAAAACGGGTGACAAGTCTGCATAATAAAATTCTCCCCTAAAAATATTATCCTTGGGAACAATGCCTTCTAGGCTTGGTAATTCTGTAATTTCACCTGGATTTGCCAAAATAAAATCTCCTGTTGTCAAAATATACTAAAATTATAAACATCAAAACACAACACAAACAGCCACCGCCAAATCCTTGGTATGTGTGATGGACAAATGCAATTTTCCCTCATAGTCTTGCGTATGCTTGTTGGTGATAAAAAAAGGTTGTCCCAAAGCAGAGTGTCCAATCTCAATCTCACACAGCCTGCGAGTGATGCCCGTACCTATTGCTTTGCAAAAAGCCTCTTTGGCAGCATATAGCCCTGCCAAGGTTTCCGTTTGTTTTCCGTTTTGCAAAGAATAAGCAATCTCAGATTCGGCAAAAACACCTTGAAGAAAACTTGGTTTTTGAATGAACGCCTGTATACGCACAACATCCACAATATCAATCCCAATCATATGTCTTTATGCCTCTTCACGACTGTCCTCATCCAAATGGCTCAAAAAATGCTCTACCTTGGGCAAAATGTCATCATACTCAAACCCACGCCGAATCAAAAAGTCAATCAGTTTGCGTTTGTCACCCTTATATTTTTTTTGAATCAAATTTTGGAGCACATCCTCACTATCCAAGTCACCCATCACCTGACCAATGATGGACTCACTCACACCTTTTTGCAAAAGCAAATGTTGGATGCGATACGCTCCAAACTTTTTTTTGTAACTCTCCACAAAAAGCGTGGCAAACTGCAAGTCGTCCACATATTTGTAGTCTTTCAGTTTTTGGAGCACAACAGCAACCACCGTTGGTAGATAGCCCTTTTTTGACAAATGCTCTTGGATTTCAAATGCAGAGTGCATCCTAAATCCCAAATAAGAAATCGCCTTGTCAAAGGCAACACTTGTCTCACTTTCCTCACAAATTTGTTCAAGCCTTTGTTGTTCTATTTCTTGCCCTATTTGCAAATTGTGACTCAAAACGGTGATGGCTTCAAGCCCACAAAAAAATCTCCCATCCAAATAAAGATTGACTCTTTTTTTGTTTTTGACTTGCATAGACAATTCGGTAATCATTGCCATATTACCAATATTATACCATATTTTGGAAATATTGTCAAGTAAA
>WQZE01000087.1 GCA_009780875.1 Bacillota bacterium
AAACAATGCACATTTTGCTGAGCAAGTTGCCAACGGCAACTACCCCGCCGACCTAAAAAATCCGGTCAAAGATGGCGACCGTACGGCACCTCACAATATGTTTATGTTGTACAGCAAAGATGCAACAGCCTATGCTTTGGCGGGTCCTACGGACGGATTCAATGTCCTTGTAGATGCACCCAAAGCATTGCAAGTCTCCTTGTATGCTGACACCGTGGGTTATGGTGCCAACATCTTGGTGAGAGACAACACCAATCACCGCATTTTGGCTACCATTGAACAAATCAAATCCACCAATGGCGAATTCAAGACCTATACTGTATACTTGCAATCCGACAATGTCAACACAATGGACAATGTGACCGTAGAAGTTTGGCTTGGTATGGGAGACAATAACAACAACCAAAGCAAACTTTCCAGCGGCACCGTTTTTGTGTCCAAGATTGCATTGGTTGATTTTGCAGATGCTGTCAAAGGACAAACCAACCAAGATGGTACGGATGTCACATTTGAGAACAAATTGCAAGAGTACCGCACCGCCTTGGAACTAGGCTTTGACAAAAAACTTGATTATGCACTCTATTCTAGTATTAGCGACAATATTATGTTCTTTGACCGTTATCAATTGGATGCACCTTTCCACGGAGACCTCAAAACTCCCTACAATCACTCTATGACGAGTGCGGGTGGCAGTGCTCCTGTCAATCAGGACAATACCACGATGGGCGTATTCAATGGCAGAAACCTTTCTACCGATGGCGTATCCAATGGATTTGCTCCTACCGATTTTTATTACAACTCCGAAAACCCCTTTGGGATTTATATGTCACTCAATACTCCCACGGCCGCAAAACTCTCACCACAAAGGCGTTACAACTTGGAAGCAAGTTCGTACTACAAAATCACGGCTCGTATCAATGCTGATTTGACCGCCCTTGACAACAAAGACAATCTTTGGGGGGATGATATTGCCACCGAATCCAAAGGACTTGGCATATCCCTAGATGGCACAAATTTTGCTTTTACAGATATCCGTGACACAAGACCTCAATACGCAGCAGGTGATAACAATTATCAGTGGCAAAAAGGCGGATTCAAAGACTTTACTTTTTATGTAGCCACCAACGATTCCACCAATTTGTCACTCTCCTACACGCTTGGAGGCACAGACAATCGCAAGCAATGGGCTGTGGGTTCGGTATACCTTGCGGGCAGTAGTGCAACCCCTATTGACAAAGCAATCTATGACCGTGAAACAAGTGATATTGACAGTGACAACCCCCTAGAAAACCGTATCAAAGCCGATCTTGGCATTGTTGTCAACAAACCAGATGACAACACCAATCAATCCAATACACCCAACTCCCAACTCAATGCAATTGTTATCCCTTCTGTCTTGTTTGCCGTGGCACTCATTATTGCCATCGTGGGCGTATTGATGAGGAAACTCTCCCACCGTACGACCGTTATCACAAAACCTTTGGCAGGAGCCAACGAAAAACCATCCTATGACCGCAGCAATGCCGTGCTCAACAGTATGGAACCAGTCGCTGAAATACAAAGCAACGACCTGTCCAATGCTCACAATGCGTTTGATGATGATTTGCAAGATGACCTTGCCGCCATTGTTACACTAGACAAAAGTACCAAACAAACAACGGCAAGTCACAACCAATTTGATGATGACTACGACACAATTGCAGATATCCACAGCGTGGATACAGAAAAAGTCTACAAGTCAAAAACAACCAAAACCAAACTAGAAAAAACCAAAAAAGTCCAAACCTATGTAGATGGTTTTGAAGACTAAGAAAAAAGTGTTGTATTCGCAAAGAGTACAACACTTTTTTTGTATCCTTATTGGATACCCAACCCCAAGCAACCTTGAAAAATACAAAAACTCTTTTAGAGTCTCACCATCCCTTTTCAAAAGCAACCTTACTCCTATTTGCTTTGATTTTTTACTCAACCTTACAAGGTTTCCCCGTTGCTTTGTATGACCTTTTTGTACCAATCAAATGACTTCTTTTTGGTGCGTTGGAGTGTGCCACTGCCGTCGTCGTGTTTGTCTACATAGATATATCCATACCTTTTGCCATACTCGCCTGTGCCTGCACTGACAAGGTCAATGCAACCCCAGGAGGTGTATCCCATCAACTCCACGCCGTCATTGATTGCATCCAAAGCGGATTGCAAATGTGCTTGCAAATAGTCAATACGATAATCATCTTGGATTTGCCCGTCAGCGGATACAATGTCTTTTGCACCCAAGCCGTTTTCTACAATAAACAGTGGCACTTGGTACCTATCGTAGACTTGATTGAGCACAATACGCAACCCTACTGGGTCAATCTCCCATCCCCAATCACTGCGTTGCAAGTAGGGATTTTTGACTCTATTTGTGATATCTCCCTCACCCATATCCTCTTGCTTTTTATCCGCTTTCTCGGTATAGGATTTGTAATAACTAAACGACAAAAAGTCAACTTTTCCCTCTTTCAATACTTGCTCATCTTGCGAATCAATCTCTGGCTGTGCACCCAATTTTTTGTACAAACTCTTTGCAAATGCAGGGTATTCGCCTCTCACTTGGACATCAGCACAATAATAATTGGACAAATGTTCCTCTTGTTGTGCCGCCAATACATCCTGTGGATTGCACGAAAACGGATATACGGGTGCAAGAATATTCATACAACCAATTTTGGACTGCGGTATGATTTTGTGGCACCATCGGACCGCAAGAGCACTCGCAACAAACTGATGGTGCAACCCTTGCAAAACATCTTGTGCACCTTGTGGCGTGCTCATATCTGCAAAAAAACCCAAACTCATAATGGGTGACATAAAACCCAAATTGATTTCGTTGAAAGTGAGCCACAGTTTGACCTTGCTTTTGTATCTTTCAAAAACAACCTTGCAATAGTTTTCAAAAAAGTCAATGAGTTTACGATTTTTCCACCCACCATACTTGATGGTCAAATGGAGCGGCAACTCATAATGCGACAAGGTCACCAATGGCTGTATGTTGTGCTTTGCAAGCGTGTCAAACACTCGGTCATAAAATTCCAATCCCTCTTGATTGGGAGTCGTTTCATCACCCTTTGGGAAAATCCTTGCCCACGAGATGGACATCCTAAAAACCTTGAACCCCATCTCAGCAAACAATGCAATGTCCTCTGGGTACCTGTGATAAAAATCAATGCCCTCGTGATTGGGATATTTGTATTTGGTTTTGTCAACGGCAAGTGGTACGGTATTGTTTGCCAACATTGCAAGCCTTGTCTTGCCCCCAGGCAAGACATCTGCAATGGTCAGCCCCTTGCCACCCACATCATACGCACCCTCTATTTGATTGGCTGCCGTAGCACCCCCCCACAAAAAACCCTCTGGAAATTTTGCCATTTATGTTCTCCTTTTCAATTTATATTGGACAATTATTTCGCTTATTCTATCTCTATTTGCAAAAGTTTTTCACCCATTTCAATGGTATGTGCACCTTGTATCTTCACGCTTTTGACATTGGGGGTTTGTGTCACAATGATGGGGGTTTGCATACTGTACCCCTTGACTTTTATGCTTTCAAGTTCAAACTCCATCAACAATTGCCCACTTGCGACCACATCTCCTGCCTGCACTTTGGGAAAAAAATGTTCGCCTCCCAACTGCACGGTGTCCACGCCTAGGTGAATAATCACCTCCACGCCCTTTTTGTCCGCCAACCCAATCATATGCTTGGTATGAAAAACGGTGACAACCTCACAGTCAAAGGGCGCATATACCTTGCCCTCCACAGGCTCAATGACCACACCTTGCCCCATTGCACCCATTGCAAATACAGTATCTTGTGCCTCACTGAGTGGCAACACCCGTCCTTTGAGCGGACTTTGCAATACAACGATCTTGTGCAAATCCGTTGACTCGCATTGTAGCCCAACACCCTCTTGTTGCGTTTGTGGTGTCTCCAACACTTGCTGGTCTGTTGCTTGGACGGTTGATACCGTTGTTTCTTGCTTTGTTTGCTCTTCTTGTAGCCCAACAATCTCTTGTTGGGTTTGTGTGGCATCCAATACTTGCTTGTCTGCTACTGTGACGGTTGATACCGTTGTCTCTTGCTTTGTTTGCTCTTCTTGTAGCCCAACAATCTCTTGTTGGGTTTGTGTGGCATCCAATACTTGCTTGTCTATTGCTTGGGTTGTGAGTACTTGCATCTCTTTTGTTTGTTCTTCCGCACATTGCTTTGACGCATCCTCAGTCGCTCGGGTGTCTTTTGATGGGGGCGTTGCTTGGTTTTGTGTGCACGCTTTTTGGGTATCATCTTTGTACACAAAAAAGCAAAGCAACGCAGCCACCACAAAGGATACCACCAATCCAATAATCCATCCAAAAAATCCCAAAGTCACACCACTTGGAGAGATGCCTGAGGGCAGTCCCAACAAGCCCCACGCACCACTATTGTATATCTTGGAACCCAAGGCACCCGCAATGCCACCACCAACGGCACCACCAATCACGCCCATCACAAAGGGCTTTTTGCGTGGCAAGGTGACACCATAAATAATGGGCTCTGTAATACCAAAAATACCGGTAACCACGGAGGACAAAGTGACGCCCCTTGTTTTTTTGTCTTTCATTTTGAGGAGCAGTCCAAAAGCCGCACCCGTTTGTCCAAACGCCGCAATTTGCGTAAAAGTACCAAACGAACTACTCCCCAGCGTTTTGAGATTGTTGAGGTCAATAAACGAAAAAGCGTGATGTATCCCAAAGATAACCAAAACTTGCCAAATCGCTCCCACCAAAATACCACCGACCCAATTGGGCACACTTTCGTATCCCTTTGCCAAAGTGTCTCCCACCCAAGTAAAAAGAGGTCCAATAAGAAGCAAGGTGATGGGTACCACCACCAATAGGCAGAGCATTGGTGCCACAAAGTTTTTGATAACCGTAGGCAGTTTTGCCATCAAAAATTTTTCTAGTTTGACGCACACATAAGACGAAAACAAAATAGGAATCACCGACCCGGCATAGTCAATCATATTGATAGAAACACCCAAAAACTTGACGGAACCACCTGCAAGAGCAGCAAAATTGGGATGCATAAGCGTAGCCCCAACCAACGCTGTCAAATACGGATTGCCCCCAAAATGCTTGCCCGCCGAAAATCCCAACAATACAGGCAAAAAAGTGAGTGCCGCAAATCCAATGGTTGCAAACACAATGTCGGTGCCAGAATTTTCTGGCATTGCGTGTGTTATCAACAAGATTTGTCTAAGCCCCAGCAAAAGCCCTGCTGCTGCAATCAACATAATCACTCGTGGAAAAATCCCTGCAACGGTGCTAATAAATCTATTGGGCAAACTTTTTAAAAACCTAACCACACTAAATTTTTCTTTTGCTTTGTCAGCAGGAACAAAGGCATTGCCCAATAGTGCTACCACCTCTTTGTACACCTCGGGCACCGTGTTCCCAATGACAACTTG
>WQZE01000088.1 GCA_009780875.1 Bacillota bacterium
ACTTGCAACCCATACTCACAAAAGACACTTGCCGCCGTTTGTGCAAACAACTGACTGCACAAACGGCTATCATAACACACGACCGCCTTTTTTGCACCTTGCTTGCACAAATATTGTGCCACCGCACTGGATGCCCTTGCCACGGTGTACACATTGAGCCGATTGGTGCCCACGCCCAAAACCCCTCGCAATCCGGCTGTTCCAAACTCCAAATCACAATAAAAAGCATCTTCTATTGCTTTTTGATTGCCTTTGAGTCTTGCCAACTGGTTTCGCAAGTCATCGTCTTGAACGCACCTATCCCACAAGTCAAATTGTTCTTTGATACTTTTAGTCATTGTATCCATTTGGATTTTTCACCTGCCAATCATAATGGTCTTTGCACATATCCTCCACCCCAAGGGACGCCTTCCAAGCAAGTTCTTGTTCGGCCTTGGTGGTGCTTGCATAGCACTCCGTAGCATCACCCTCTCTCCGCTCTACGATTGTATAAGGCAACGATACCCCGGTGGATTTTTCAAAAGCCTGTATAATTTGCAATACCGTGAGCCCTTTGCCCGTGCCCAAATTGTAGGCAACGGCACCCTTTTGTTGTCTCACTTTTTTGAGAGCCGCAATATGTCCTTTGGCAAGGTCCACAATGTGAATATAGTCCCGCACACAAGTACCATCCATCGTAGGATAGTCGCCTCCAAACACTTTGAGCGGCGGCAATTTACCGATGGCTGCCCCTGTGATATAGGGCATCAGATTGTTGGGTATCCCCTTGGGATTCTCTCCAATCAACCCACTCTTGTGTGCCCCCACGGGATTGAAGTACCTGAGCAAAATGGCAGAGAAATCCTTGTCCGCTTTGGCAATATCTAGCAAGATATCCTCTGTGATGATTTTGGTCGCACCATACGGACTGAGCGCACTCCTGCCAGCAGTCTCCTCAATAGGGCACCGCTCTGGCACACCGTACACCGTAGCACTGGACGAAAAGACAAAGTTTTTGATGGCGTGCTTTTGCATACAAAAAAGCAAATTGATAACCCCAATCGTATTGTTTTGATAGTACTCCAACGGTTTTTTGACACTCTCACCCACCGCTTTGAAAGCCGCAAAGTGAATCACCGTATCTATCTTGTCTCCTGCCTTTTTGCCACAATACTTGTCAAACACTTTACCGAGTGCCTTGGCATCTTTGAGATCCACTTGTTCAAAACAAACCTCTTTGCCCGTGATTTGCCGCACTCTCTCCAAACTTTTTTTGCTTGCGTTGGACAAATCGTCCACCACCAGCACACTCTCGCCCTCTTGCAAAAGTTCTACCACGGTGTGACTACCCACATAGCCACAACCCCCAGTGACCAACACCATAGACCCAAATCCTCCTTGTATCGCAATATTCTTTGCCAAATTTACAAAGGAGTAGACAAGGTTCTTTGCCTACTCTATTTGATTATGCCTCTGATTCTGTTTGCGCAATCGGTGGCTCTTGCATCTCGCTTGCACTTGTCTCTTGTACGCTTGCCGCCCCTTGGGTGTCTTGCGAAGCCACAGCCGGTTGTGCTGTCGCCCCAGCCACATAGTCCGCCACAATGTTGCATTTTTTTGGTTTGAGTTTGTCGTACTCTACCATAAATTTTTCGCCAGCAATGACGGGCGTATTTTTGCTAAACATTTTTGTGATAGAAGTCACCGTATGAGCAACTCCCGCATTCCAGCCCGCTTTTTCTTGAAACTTGACCTTGACAATCTTGTCAACGCCCTCTACTTTGAGAAACAACTTGTAAAAATGTGTCGCCTTGGCCAAAGGTCCAATGCCTATGGTCCTTGTTCCAGCAAACTTGCATTTTGTGACCTCAGCCACTCCACTTGCTTTGTTTTCTTGTTTGATTTTTTTTGGTTTCAAAAGTTCAATCTTGTTCATTTTTCTGCTCTCTACAACTCTTTGTTTCTGCTACAAGTCCTTGTTGGCACACAAGGTTTTTATATTATTTTGGTAGGTCTAGGCAGTTCCACAATTCTTGCCCCATCTTCTATCTTGGTGTCATAAATCGTAGCCACCAATCCCGTGCGTTTGGTATACTCTTTGAGCAAATGTGCTTTCAACTCTTTTTTGCACCCATCCTTGACAAAAGCCACACAGCAACCGCCAAACCCCGCACCCGTCATTCGCACACCTACGCAAGGCTCAAAAGATTGCAAAATATCCACAATGTTATCCAACTCCTGGCAACTGACCTCATACAAGTCTCTGAGAGAACGATGCGACTCACCCAGCAAAGCACCCAGTTTGTGCACATCTCCCGCCACCATAGCGGCCGCCGCATCCTTGACTCTTTGTTGCTCGTACACACAGTGTTTGGCTCTTTTGTACAACACGCTCTCTCTTGCAAAGTCTTTGGAAAGTTGTTCAAACTGCCCGGGTGATAAATCACAAAGATAAGCAAAATCATAGCCCACTCTTTGCTCCACTGCTGCGGCTTTGAGCTGTGCAAGTGCCTGCTCACACTCCTTCCGTCGTTCGTTGTACTTGGATTCTTTGAGATTGTGGGGACGATTGGTGTCAATGATACACAAACTGTGCCCTTTGATTTTGATGGGGATATATTCGCACGACACCGTGGCACAATTGATCATCATTGCACAACCCTTGGTACCGTTGGCAGAGGCAAACTGGTCCATAATCCCACAATTGACCCCCACAAAATCATTCTCTGCTTTTTGTGCCAGTTTGGCAAGTTGTATGCCATCAATCATACTCTTGCCCGTCTTTTGACCACTAAAATATGAGAGCATATAGCCCGTGGCCACTTCAATAGCGGCACTGGATGACAATCCACTCCCAAAAGGCACCGTGATTTCGTACACGCAATCAACGCCACGCAACACAAACTCACTCTCCAAAAAGACACTGCACACGCCCGCCAAATAGTTGAGATACTTTGTCTCTTTGTACTTGGAAAGTTTGTCAAGGTCAATCTCACCCCTAAACGGTGTCGTGGTGTATGCCACACGCAATTTACCTAGACTGTTTTTGCTACAATAAATATGGCACCCCAAGGACAAGGCTGCGGGCAAAACAAATCCACCGTTGTAGTCAATATGCTCTCCAATAATATTGACTCTACCGCTGGCCGCAAAGCAATGTCGTGGCTCTGTGCCATAGATTTCTCTAAACAAGTCATACCCTTTGCTTTTGAACATAAAACACCTCTTTCAAGTAGCCCCGCCTTTTGCCCCTTGCACCCAAAGTCAAAAAGAACACTCCCCCCACAAAATGGTTGTTCTGTACAACACATATCTATTATAACATATTTTGCAAAATTACACAACAAAAACACACATATATTTTGCCCAAACCCTATATAAATAAATGGACCAAAAAATCAAGGAGACACTATGCAAAACAATGTATTGCCAACCCAAGACCCGCCCAGGCTTCTTTTACATACCATCCGCCTTGGCGACACGATGTACAATCTAGCCAGAGAATACGGCACAACGGTGGCACAAATTCAGCAACTCAATCCACAAACGGACCCACTCAACTTGCAATTTGGTGCGGGACTTTTGATTATGCCTGGGCAAAACTATGTCCCTCCTTTGCCGCCCTTTGACCAAAATCCGTTGCAAGACAATCCACTCCCCCAGCCCTTGCCACCAGACTTGGGAGCACATCAACAAGGAGAGCACATTGCTGATTTTGCTTTTTCCAACCCAAATTACACCACGCCTATGCCCACCCAACCTGCTCCACAACACCCACCGCAAAGTTTTGTAGAGGATTCCTTGCCACCCCTACCCAATACACCTACACAAAGCACCCCGCCAATCCCCGCACCTTTGCAATCCGCACAAAACACACAACCGCTCCCCTCACCCTTGCGATTGCAGGACAATTTTAGACAAGTCAGTGTGGGTGGGCTCGTTCCTCAATCCCCCCCGCCGCTCACTCTATTTGAGGACACCCCTCCCATACAAGAGAACTCCCCCTTGCCACCGGTGCAAGCACAGTCACACAACACCGCTCCCGCAGAGGGCACCGCACCCACTCCTCACCGGGCAAGTGGCACAATGTCCAGAATGCGTTTTGTTTGGACACAACACTGTTATTGGACTCGGATGCTTTTGATTAGCATCACCGAAAAACTCAAAGACCAAGAGGCGGTCTCACGCCGATTGATGGAGAACCCGGTAGACATTGGGGCACTCTATGTACAAACCAGTGGGAGCGACACGGCAAGAACTATCAACAATCTCTTGTCCCAACATTTGCGAACGGGCGGCGAACTCATCACCGCCATGCGTGATAGGCGAGGTGATATTGACGGCTTGCGTAGATACTTCTATGCCAACGCCGAAAAACTTGCGGATGCCTTTGTGCTCGCAAGCGCCCTCTACGACCGTGAAACACTCCGCAAATTTTTTCTCAAAAACCTTGACCTCACCATCCAACAAATCAATATGCGACTCAGTGGCAACTTCAAAGCCGAAATCCTCGCCTTTGCAGAGATAGAAAAACAAAGCCTTGCCTTGGCAGACTATCTTTCAAGTGGACTGTGAGCCCCCTCTTGTCCACGCAAAATTTTTTGAATCTTTCGCTTGGAACATACCAATAAATGGCTGGCAAATACCCAGCCATTTTTGATTTGCCTATTGGCTCCAATCACCAACGATTGTAACAATATCTTTACACCGTCCAATATATGGTTGCAATTTTTGTGGCTCCACAAAACCACTTGCCTCGCCCTACTAGAAAGGAAAATCATCCTCACATCATCTTTTTGCCACCGCCCACTACCCAGCTTGCCCTTTTTATTAAACAATTCCTTGTGCAGTTCTTTAAGAATACTGATATCTTTGAAACCCTTGCTGTTGGTCAATCTTTCTAGGACTTTCTTGGATATGTCAGGTGACCAATAGATTGTTAGATGCTTTTTGGCTCTGGTTATCGCTGTATAAAAAAATATTATGGGTAATCATTTCCTCAGCATCATCACCTATCATTATTTTCACACTTTCGTATTCCAATCCTTGTAATTTGTGAATGGAAACAGCATACGCAATTTGAAAAGGCAAATCATATTTTGTATCGTTGCTTTTGTCGTCATCCTTATCACTATGATACGGGTCTTTCTTTGCGACTTCAAACGCAATGATGGACACACCATCGTCATTGAAAAGTATATTTAATCCATCTTCTGATTTACCAACCTCCAAACTCAATGAAACTTTAATCTCAAAATACAAACTCTCCTTTGTTTCACTAATCTTGACTATGCGACCATTGAGATTATTGTACAAGTCTTTAAATCTGTGTGAGTCATTAAATAGTACAGGGTCATCTTTCTTAAACTCCAAA
>WQZE01000089.1 GCA_009780875.1 Bacillota bacterium
GTGTTTGTACCTGTGTTTGTACCTGTGTTTGTACCTGTGTTTGTACCTGTGTTTGTACCTGTGTTTGTACCTGTGTTTGTACCTGTGTTTGTACCTGTGTTTGTACCTGTGTTTGTACTGTGTTTGTACTGTGTTTGTACTGTGTTTGTACTGTGTTTGTACTGTGTTTGTACAAAAAAAACAAGCCAACACTCAAAAGAGTGCTGACTTGTTTTTTGTCATATAAAAATTACATTTTTTGGTGGAAAGTTCTTGACAAAACTTCCTCACGGTGTTTTTGTGATAGTGCTGTAAATTTCACGGCATAACCAGAAACACGAATGGTCATATTTGGATATTTCTCAGGCTCTGCGTGTGCTTTGAGCAAATCATCTTTGGTGTAAGCATTGATATTGATGTGGTGACCACATTTGTTGAAGTATCCACCAATCAAGGCTGCAAGGTTGGTTGATTGCTCTTTGGAATCTTTTCCCAAAACCTCTGGCACTACGCTAAATGTGTTGGAGATACCATCTTTGCAACTATCATAGTTAATTTTTGCAACGCTGTTGAGAGATGCCAATGCACCATTCTTCTCACGGTTGTGTTGTGGGTTTGCACCAGGTGCAAAAGGCTCGCCCGCTTTGCGTCCACAAGGTGTTGCACCTGTCTTTTTGCCGTATACGACATTGGATGTGATGGTCAAAATGCTCAATGTGTGTTTTGCATTTTTGTATGTCTTGTGTCTGCGTAGTTCAGCACAAAACAAATCGGTCAACATAACCGCAATGCTGTCAACACGGTCATCGTCGTTTCCGTAGGTTGGGAACTCGCCTTGTACATCATAGTCAACAATCAAGCCTGTTTCATCGGTGATAGGTGTAACTTTTGCGTGTTTGATAGCAGACAAACTATCCGCTGCAACCGCCAAGCCAGCAATACCAAAAGCCATCAAGTGCTCAACTTTTGTATCGTGCAAAGCCATCATCAATTTTTCATAGGCATACTTGTCGTGCATATAGTGGATGACATTCATTGTAGCAACATACTCTTGCGCCAACCATTTGATATATTTTTTGTATTGGAGCAATACTCTGTCATAACGCAATACGCCCTTGTTCATAGGTGCATTGACAGGTCCCACTTGGTCACCTTTAAGCTCATCTCTACCGCCGTTGAGAGTCATCAACAACAATTTTGCAAGGTTGCAACGAGCACCAAAGAATTGCATTTGTTTGCCAATTTGCATAGCAGATACGCAACAAGCGATACCGTAGTCATCCTTGTAATCTGCTTTCATAATATCATCATTCTCGTATTGAATGCTGCTTGTGTCAAGGCTCACTTTTGCACAGAATTCTTTGAAAGTCTCAGGGAGTTTTGCACTCCAAAGTACGGTCAAATTGGGCTCTGGGCTGCTACCCAAGGTATAAAGTGTGTGTAGAACTCTGAAACTGTTTTTTGTGACAAGTGTCCTACCATCAAGACCCATACCACCAATAGACTCCGTAACCCAAGTTGGGTCGCCTGCAAACAAATCATTGTACTCAGGTGTACGCAATTGTCTATTCATACGGAGTTTGATGACAAAGTCATCCATCATTTCTTGTGCGTCTGTCTCAGTAATAACACCATTTTGCAAATCACGATTGATATAAACATCCAAGAAAGTGCTTGTGCGACCAATACTCATAGCGGCACCGTTCGCTTCTTTGATGGCTGCAAGGTATGCAAAGTAAACCCATTGGATGGCCTCTTTGGCATTTTGTGCAGGTCCTGAAATATCATATCCGTAGATTTTTGCCATCCCTTTTAGTTTGTTCAAAAAGTCATATTGGCAAAAAACTTCTTCACGCAAGCGGATGTTTTCATCAGACATTTTTTCGTCTTCTAGTGCAATCCAATCCGCTTTTTTGGATTCCATCAATTTGTCAACACCGTACAAAGCAACTCTGCGGTAGTCACCAATGATACGACCACGACCATAAGCATCGGGCAAACCAGTGATAACGCCTGAGTGGCGAAGTTTTTTCATACTTGTTGTATAGGCTCTAAATACACCGTCGTTGTGTGTTGCATTGAACTCAAAAGGTTTGGTTATTTCTTCGGAAACTTTGTAGCCGTATGCTTCACAAGCAGAAACTGCCATTCTGATACCGCCAAAAGGATTCACGCCTCTTTTGAGTGGAGCATCTGTTTGGAAACCAACAATGATGTCCTCATCGGTCAAATAGCCAGGACCATAGGACAACAAACTGCTGATGTGGTCTGTGTCAATGTCCAAAACGCCGCCCTTTTGTCTCTCTTGCAAAAACAAGTCTTCCATCTTGGCTACCGCTCTTTTGGTGCGGTCTGTCGCTTCTACCAAGAACTCTGCACCACCCTCATAAGGTGTGTAGTTCTGTTGGATAAAGTCTCTGACATTTACTTTTTGCTCCCACTCACCGCCCTTAAAGCCATTGTGAGCTTGCTCGTTTCTAAGTTCCATAATAACGAACCCCCTGTTTTATATTTGTTTATAATAACAACAACGAAAGGGACTGTACACAGTCCACGCCAACACATTATCACATATCTAGCATAGTATATGCAACAACACCCTACTATATATGCGAAAAACACAACATATTGTGTTTTTTGAAAAACAAAACCATATATATTGTGTTGACAATAATATTCTACTACTTTTTGACCCGTTTGTCAACTATTTTACGCCATTTTCCAAAATTTTTTTCAAAAAATTTTTGGTATTGCACGGTTTGCAATGGTTTTGGGCACCGCTAGCAAACGACTTGCGAACCGTCACAAAATTGGAAAAATAGAATATCTTGTATCATACATACTCCCCAACCGAGGTTTTAGATTCTTATGTCTTATACAAGTGATATGCTCAAAATGCTCAAAAAAAAATATCCGCAAGAAAATGAGTTCTTGTCAGCCACGCAAGAGGTGTTGCAAAGCATTGGTCTAGTGGCTGACCACAACCCCGCTTTTCAAAAAAGGGCACTCCTAGAACGCTTGGTGGAACCTGACCGTATTCTATCTTTTAGGGTTTCTTGGCAAAATGATAATGGGCAAACGGAGGTCAACAAAGGCTATCGGGTGCAGTTCAACAATGCACTGGGTCCCTACAAAGGTGGCTTGCGTCTACATCCCACCGTCAATCAAAGCATTCTCAAATTTTTAGGATTTGAACAAATCTTCAAAAATTCACTCACAGGACTTGCCTTGGGCGGTGCCAAAGGTGGTTCTGACTTTGACCCCAAGTACAAAAGCGACAACGAAATTCTCCATTTTTGCATCGCTTTTATGACGGAACTTTACAAACATATGGGTGCTGACACAGATATCCCTGCCGGAGATATAGGCACAGGGACTCGTGAAATTGGTTATATGTACGGCACCTACAAAAAACTTGCAGGCGTGCACACCGGTGCACTGACCGGCAAGGGCTTGGAGTTTGGCGGCTCCCTTGTACGCACAGAGGCAACTGGATACGGACTTGTCTATTTGACCCAAGAACTCCTAAAAGACAACGGAGACTCGTTGCACGGCAAAAAATTGGTGGTGAGTGGCTCTGGCAATGTGGCAATCTATGCCGCCCAAAAAGCACAAGAACTTGGCGGAACGGTGCTTGCAATGAGCGATAGTTTTGGATGGATATTTGACAAAGACGGAGTCAAAATAGATGTTGTCAAAAAAATCAAAGAGCCCAATCGTGGCAGACTTTCAGAGTACAAAGACAGCGTGCCAAGTGCTGAGTACCACACCAAGGGGAGCCTTTGGGAGGTGCCGTGCGACATTGCTTTGCCCTGTGCCACCCAACACGAACTCACTCTACCCCACGCAAAAACACTGGTCAAAAATGGTGTCAAAATCGTGGCAGAGGGCGCCAATATGCCCACCTTTGGAGAGGCGGTACACCACCTACAAACCAATGGCGTGCTCTTTTTGCCTGGCAAAGCCGCCAACTGCGGAGGCGTCGCCACGAGCGGTTTTGAGATGATGCAAAACAGTGCCCGCACCTTTTGGTCGTTTGCACAAGTGGACACCGCCTTGCAATCGCTGATGTCCACTGTGTACCAGCGTATCAAACAAACCAATCAAAAGCATTCTCTGGGCAACAACTTTGTGGCGGGTGCCAATATTTTGGGTTTTGAAAAAGTAGCCAAAGCAATGATGGCACAAGGCATCTAAACCACCTTGCACAAGGCAAAAGACCTTACACCAAATTGTGTATCATTGGCAAAACGGCTCTTTGGAGTTCTTTGACCGTGTTCCTAATAATCATTGTCTCTACCTTGCAGTCAGGGTGCTGATTGATGTCTATCAAAGTCACTTGTTTGATGATACTTTTTTCAAGTTCCAAGACTATCAAGTGATTGCCCAAAAGCATCAATCTGTCTTTGTGTTTTTGCAAGTACTCATAGCACTCTTTGGACCATTGCTTTGCCAATGGTGTATCAATGTGTTTCTCGTCCTTGTCAATTTCTGTATTGATTTTTTCTTGCACTTGCAAGATTTGTTGATACACCGTTCTGGTATAAAAAATCTCCACAAAACAACAGCCAAGCAAAGCCACCAACAATACACAAGCCAAAATTACTTTTTTCATATGCTCCTCTCTTGCACACAAGCCGCCGTTGTGTGCATTTTTTTACCATTGATTTTGAACCGATATTTTGCCCACAAAAGATTTGCCTTGTTTGGGCGACACAAAGACCTCTCCGTTTTGACGCACATCCAACAAAGCAATACTTTTGACTTTGAATCCATTGCGTGCAAGCAAATTTTGCAACTGTTGCGTAGTGACCCCCACAACTTGCAAAGCCCGTGTGTCCACTTTGCCATCAATAATCAAAGCCATTGGCAAATAATCCCCCGCTTGCCCATCCTTGCCGGATTTTTCTACAATACAAATTTGTCCGTTTGTCTCAAACACGGCATACTTGATGGTGTTGATATCGGGTGACCCACTGCACCGTATGGCCTCCAATAGGTCGGTCACATTCATATTCATCAGTGTTAGATTTTTGTAATTGATTCCCTCTGTATCAATGGCAATGACCGCAGAGCCACTCATCGCTCTACGCCACCGCAAACTAAACCGTGCAATAAACGAAAACAAAATATGAATAATCGTAAGACAAAGCGTGGGTATCAAACCATAATGCAAAGGCAAATAAGGGTCGTTGAGTGGTATGCACGCAACCTCAGCAATAATCAAAGTAATCACCAACTCAAAGGGTTGCATCTCGCCTAGTTGCCTCTTGCCCATCAGTCTTATGACAAACAACAACACCAGGTACACCAAAATAGACTTGATAAAGACAACTAGCATACTCATATTATTTGCAA
>WQZE01000090.1 GCA_009780875.1 Bacillota bacterium
CAACATATCCTCAAACACTTTGTCAGCGACCTTGGCGGGCACACCATTGGCAATGGCTCCTTTGATTTGCCCATCCTCTGTTCCATTGAGAAAAACAGCTTTCTCTCTCATCATCTCATCCGCTTTTTTCTTGGACATCAGTCTCCGCACAATGTCCGCTCTCCCAAGCGTGTATCCACCCAACGAACGCACAATTTGCATTACTTGCTCTTGGTACACAATGACCCCATAAGTGACATTGAGAATAGGTTCTAGCAGTGCGTGGTCATACACCACTTTGCCACCGTGCTTGCCCTTGACATAGTCTGGGATTTTGTCCATAGGACCCGGTCTATACAAAGCAATGCCTGCAATAATGTCTTCTAGGTTGGTGGGCTTCAACTCTCGCAAAAACGCCTTCATTCCCCCGCTTTCCAATTGGAAAACACCGTGCGTGTCTGCCTCACTCAACATTTTGTACACCTTTTTGTCATTGTACTCCATATTGTAAAAATCAATTTTTTTGCCCGTGTTTTCTTGTATCAGTCTCAACGCCCCATCAATATCGGTCAGCGTATTGAGCCCCAAAAAGTCCATTTTGAGCAACCCCAACTGCTCGCACTCAATCATATCAAATTGCGTTGCTACCAGGTTGTCCGTAGTTTTCATCACGGGCACATGCTCAGAGACATCATCCTTACAAATGACCACCCCCGCAGCGTGAATGCCCGTTTGCCGTGGCAATCCCTCAATTTTGATGGCCATATTGACAATTTTGGTGGTGGTGGCATCCGTTTCATAGGCGTCTTTGAGTTCTTGGCAAAGATGATTCTCCTCCGCTTTCTTGGCTGGTTGCAAGCCCACCAAAGCCGCAATGGGTGCTTTGACCATCTTGGGCATAGCCTTGGTGATTTTGTCAACCTCCGCATAGGGTACACGGTACACTCTGCCACAATCTTTGATGGCAGCCTTGGCAGCAAGCGTCCCAAAAGTTACAATTTGTGCCACATTATCCACGCCATATTTCTCAATGACATACTCAATCACCTTGTCTCTATTGACCACGCAAAAATCAATATCAAAATCCGGGTTGGACACCCTTTCGCTGTTGAGAAACCTTTCAAAATACAAGTCGTACTTTTGAGGGTCAAGTTTGGTAATACCTATGCTATACGCTACCAGTGACCCCGCACCGCTCCCACGCCCAGGTCCCACTGCTATACCGTTTTCTTCGGCATAATGAATAAAATCCCATACAATCAAAAAATACTCAACAAACCCGAGTCCAATAATCGTGTCCAACTCATAGTCCAATCGCTCTATACGCTCTTTGGGCAACGACTCGCCTTTTTTGATTTTGAGTTTTGCTTTGAGACCCTCATAGGCAATTTTTCTCAAATAGTCGCTGGGTGCTGATTTGTCAACCGGCACATAGGTGGGCAACAACGCCTTGCGTTCAAAAAAATCACACGCACACTTGTCCACAATTTCACCCGTGCTTGCAATCGCCTCAGGATAGTGTTCAAAAATACTTGCCATCTCCTGGGTGGATTTGACATAGTATTCCTCGGTAGGAAAATAATCCTCGCTTTTTTCGTCCCTTGCGTCAAAAGTTGTCCTAAAAGAAATGCATTGCAAGACCTTTTGCATCTCTGCGTCCGTCTTTTCTATATAGTGACAATCATTGGTGGCAACAATTTTGACACCGTGCTCTTTGGCAATTTTGACAAGAAAAGGCAAGACTCTGATTTGTTCTGGCATTTGATGGTTTTGAATCTCTATATAGTAATCCTCTCCAAACAAAGCCTTGTGTTTTTGGACCTCCTCACACGCACCATCATAGTCATCTACCAAGAGTTTTTGAGGCACAACACCCCCAAGGCACGCAGACAGACAAATCAATCCCTCGTGATACTTGGTCAACAAATCAAAGTCAATTCTTGGCTTGTAGTACATTCCCTCTTTGTAGGCAATGGACACAAGTTTGAGCAAATTGTGATAGCCCGTTTTGTTCTTTGCAAGCAAAATCAAGTGATTGCTTTTGGGTTGCTTGCCACCCACGCTGGCTTTGGCTTGATGATTTTCGCAAATATAGACCTCGCAACCAATGATTGGCTTGACCACAAATTTGCCACCTTTTTGCACAAAAGTCAAAGGGTCGGCTTTTGGGTCTGACAACTCCACCGCCTTTTTAAAAAATTCAAACACGCCAAACATATTGCCGTGGTCCGTAATCGCCACCGCTCTTTGCCCGTGTTCTTGGCATTTTTTGAAAATCCTATCTATCCTAGTCGCTCCATCAAGCAAACTAAACTCCGTATGGAGATGCAAATGTGAAAAATCCATCGTTCTACTCTCAAAACCTAGGGCGTTTATCCTCGCTCTTTTGGTCTGTCATTTGTTTTTATTGGCAAAGCATTTCGCTCATTTTTTGGGCGGCTTGCTCTTCAAGGTCGCCAAAAATAGAGAGTTTGATTTTTGAACCTGGCTTGAGTCCAAAACTGAGCAAGCCCATCATACTCTTTGCGTTGGCTGTCCTTGCACCGCATTCAATCGTAATGTGACACCCACTGTACCTAGTCGCAAGGTCCGCCAAATCACGGCACGCTGCCCCGTCCATTGTTTTGCTGACCACCAAATCTTGTAGCACCATTTTTGCCTCCTTATTTATTGAGGATTGATTCCCCAAACTTGTTTGAGTTTTTCAAAGGCTCTTGCCCTGTGACTTACACTCTTTTTTTGCAAAAAGTTTGCCTCAGCAAAAGTCACGCCCAGGTCTTGTGAGACAAAGATACTGTCATATCCAAAACCATTGTGCCCCCGTCTTGCCTTTGCAATCTCTCCAAAAGATTCGCCCACCAAAGCGTACTCTTTGCCTTGCTTGTCTATATAGCACATTGCGCACACAAATTTTGCACGCCTATCCTTGACCCCTTGCATTTTGTCAAGCACAGCTTGGATGTTGGCATCATTATCGTGGTCTTTGGCATATCGTGCACTGTACACCCCAGGCTCTCCGCCTAGTGCATCCACACAAAGTCCGCTATCATCACTCAGCGTGGCACAGTGGGTCTTTGCAAAAATGACCCTCGCCTTGATTTGTGCATTTTGCAAAAAAGTGTGCCCATCCTCCACAATGTCCTCCAAAAAACCTGCCTCTTGCATACTGACCACCACAAAATGGTTTGCCGTCATTTCTTTGAGTTCTTGGATTTTGCCCGCATTGTTGGATGCAATTATCAATTTCTCCATCTATGCTATTATAGCACAAATACCCTATTTTTGCAACACATTTGTATCAAGTGCCTGCACCTATCGCACAACGATTACAAAGCCAAACGCTATCAAAAATGCAAAATACAACTTGTTTGTATGTAACTGTGCATCCGCCCTCGACAATACAAGCCCTGTCGTCCTTGCCTATAAGCCACTCCTTCAAAGCTACCTTGCGTCACATAATACGCTCTGCTTAGTGCTGCTGTATCTCTACTCTGACACGGTTCACAGTGTACTATTGCACAAGACCTTGTTATCAACGCCTCTTATAAACTGACTGCCCAAAACAAATAAGGCCTCAAACGGCATTCCACCCTGCTGTAGCGGATTGCAGGCAACAGGGCACCGCTAGCTCCCCGTGTAGCACAGTATACCTATTGTACCAATAAAAAAAGTTTTTGTCAAGCAATTTGCTATCTTCTTCGGTTATTTCTTTTTCAAATTGCTTGGGTGTCAAGTGTTTTTCTATTTTTTTGTTATTATTTTTTTAAAACACTTGGGTATCTACGGCTTCTGCTTCCAACCTCTCATAAGTTCCCCCTTATGGAGACAATCTTGGTATGGTTTACAAAACAAATCATTCAAAATATTCCAAAATAAAGCAAAAAAATACTTGACATATTTCACAAATCGGCGTATAATAAACGCAAGGTTGCTAGATGGTTACATCCGTCAAATTTGCGGCAATCCAGTCCAAAATTGGACAAAGGAATTGTTATGACAACAACAAAGAAATCCGTTGCAACAAAAATGGCAACGGGGGCAAGAGGCTTTGGGTCCCTACCCAAACGCACCCAGTGGGCAGTAGTATGCTTGCTCTTTGCCAGCATACTTGCAATGCTGACCCCACTACTGGTAAGCAAAATAACAAACGACAGATCAAAGGCAGTTTGGGATGAGCGACAAGTACAAATCACTCTGCAACGAGAGTTCATTGCCGACTACAAGTTGCAAACAAATTTGGCAGAGACCGCCTTTGCAAATTTGCAAAACCAACTGCTTGACAAAGACTTGTCTGAGACCGCACTACAAGAAACAATGCAGCAAGCAACGCTTGCGATGCAATCATTTGAAAAGTTGGCTGATACACTCAACAATGCCACCTACTTGGATGCTGCTACACTTGTATTCTTGCACGAATTACAAGCACAAATGGAGGTGCTTGGCATCCCACAAAATGGCAGAGAAAGTCGTGCTAGCAACGCTGAGAATCACTGGTTAACAAAAAAAGTGGTGTTTGTAACGATTACCTATGGATATCATATGAGTCCAAATCTATGTGCAAAACTTGCGGGATTGGCTGATGCCGGAACAATTGTAGGGGCTATAATAGATGCTATTTTGGCTGCTTTGGAGGCTGGTGGTGCCGTGGTGGCCATTGCTGCGGCGGTTGCAGTACAATTATATATCTATTACAAAACTTTTGAATATGGGGCATCCCACAAGGGCGTGGATTTATACTATCCGTTGATAGGTATGCCATTCCCTACAAAGTGAGGTTTTTATGAAAAAATCAAGTTGGATTTTTTTGATATTTTGGGGTGTGGTCTTTTTGGGATTGGGAATCTATTTGTTGATTGGGCGAGAGAATGGTGAAAATCAAGACTTGGTGCGGATTCTTGTGTATTTGTTTGTCGCACTTTTGGGGATGATTGCAGCCTTGATTGGTTCGTTGCGTACTGAAATTAGAGTTCTCAAAAAACAAGTGCAACAATTGGAAAAATCAAAACAAGATGATGCAAACGATTGATTTGCCCCAGAGACTGCAAAACACTCGTATCACTACAACTTATAACTCTATGGAACAAACTACAAAAGGGAAGGCACTGTGCACCTTCCCTTTTGCATTGCGTGCAATGATATAAAATTAACTCTCATTTTTTCCTTTGGTGACCAAGGGTGATTCTTTGATTTTGGCAATCATTGAGTGTCAAGTGTTTTTCTATTATTTTGTTATTATTTTTTAAAACACTTGGGTATCTACGGCTTCTGCTTCCAATCTCTCATAAGTTTCCCCCTTATGGAGACACTCTTGGCATTGTTTACAAAACAAA
>WQZE01000091.1 GCA_009780875.1 Bacillota bacterium
TAGAGAACTAGGCATAAAGCATAAACTAATCTTACCAGGCACACCACGCCACAATGGCAAGGTTGAACGCTTTCATCGCAAGTGCCAAGAGCGGTTTTACAATACGCACAGGTTTAGGGACTTGGATGACATCAACGAACAAATCTCCCAGTGGCTAGTGTTATACAACAATACTCCCAATAGGTCACTAGTAGGCTTAGATGGCAAGTTTGGCAAAACTAGTCCAAACGATGCACACATGATATTGCTCCAAGCATTGCGACGACAAGAGCAAAGCAAAGACAATGCTGTGCAAATGTTTGGCGAACTAGTCACGCTAGAAACATCAAAGTGGACGCAAGTAGCCTAATCTTTAATTCAAACTTTTAACTAACAAAACAAAAAACCTAAGTTGCCTCGCAAAAAAAGAAAAGCGGAGCAACTGGAAAATTTTTCCACCCCCCATGGGGGGTGGGGTTTGGCATACGCCTAACAATAGGACTACATAATTTTACGCAACCCCAATCTACAACAATACTAAAATGTATATTTATGCACAATAATGCATAATAAATTACCCAAAAAAAGTTATAAAAAGTACACTAATTTAGTTGACTTTTTTCACTTTGGGATTATGAAACTGTAAAGATAGAAAGGTATAATGAGGCGAGTAAAAAATAAAAAACCATTCAATCCCAAGTATTCCACAATTCTTATTTGGTGCGTGGCAATAAAGTGGGTAGATAAGGTTAGAATGAATATCTGGTTGATATTTAATTTTCGTGTCTATTGGGTGGTGCAGGTTGCGTGCGGCAAGGCAATCGTAGTGTCAAGCAAACAGGACAAAATAAATGAAAAACTCCCGTCCGTGTGATGGGAGTTTTTTATTTATACCATACAAAAAGGACGCCCAACCTTTTTGAATGACTAAGACTGTAAGGAGAATGTATCAAAAAGGTTGACTTTTTTGCCTTGTTGGAGTATAATAGTGTTTGAGATAGAGTGTTGTGTAGTGCAATACAAATTGTGATGTTGTGTAGGATAAGGTGGTATCAAAAGGCGATGAGGCTAAGGATTTTTTGCGTGTGCAAAGGGGTTGCGTTGAGTTGTGTTGCTAAGTGTGAAAAACTTGACCGTACAAGGCAAAGAGAAGCAAAGTGACATAGCAAATAAGTTTAAAGAAAAAGTGGGGAAAAAAGTGGGAAAGAGGATTGGAAGAATTTTTTTGAGGATAGGATTGCTGGCGTTGTTGTCGGTGTCGTTTTTTGCGATGGTGGTGAGCGACACGGTTTTTGTGGGGAGCAAGCGGGGGATTGCTGGGGTTGGGTTTTCAGCCCAAGTACAACAAAGCAAGCGAATGGGGCAAGCAACAGGTGGTCAAGCAGATGTCCACACAAGTAGTCAAACGGGTAATCCAGGTGTGCAAGCGGGCAATCCAGAGGGTAACCAAACAAGCAATGCAACAAGCCATCAACCAAGCCATCAAGCAGTGGAGGGAGTCAAGGGTGAGGCTGGGTTTTTTGGGGACAAAAAAAGAAACAGTGGGGTGAAAGAGAACAATAAAGAGAGCGAGCAAGATGAGGTATCGGTGCTTGGGCTTGGGGATATCACGGCAGGGTATGTGAGTGAGGATAATAGCGGGTATCCTATGTACGGTACGCCCAATAGTGGTTTGCCATTGGGTGGGCATTTTGCACGGCTGGCTTTGTGGGTCAATGGTGGGGAGATAGAGGATGCGGGCAATGGGAATGTGGGGTACACTATCACGGGCAAGCCGGCGGTGGGGTTTGAGTCGGTGGAGTTTAGGCTGACCTATGCGGACAAGAGCACGCAGAATATTGGGGGCACGGGATGGAGTGTGAGCAGTGACTCTTATGCCGGCGAGATTGGGGATGTGCCCAGTGTGGGTGTGGTGGGCACGGGAGCGTTGCTTGTGCAAAAAAAGTATGACCGTGGGGACGCTTGGGGGTGGGACAACACGCAAGGCGGGCATACGGACTCATTGCATAGCGTGAACTATACGGACTACAACAAGCCCAGTGGCAATCCTGAGGCCAAGTATATTGCGTTGGATGCGTACCAAGCATTGAGTGACAGCCAAAAACAACCGTATATTGACGCACTGAGTGAGGAGCAGAAATCGGTCTATGATGACTTGACAGAGCAAGATGAAAAAGATGGGTTTGTGGTGTATTGCTACAACCAAAACAATCGTGACCGCAGCATTGTGTATACGCCGGCAGGAGAGGATTTGAAGAGTGGCGTGTATTTGCGGTTTTTGTTTGCGTACGAACTCAAAAAGGGGAGTGGGAACAACGAGCAATTTGTCAATGTCGTGGAACAAACGGTGGTGTATCTCGCCAACAATAGCGGGCTTATTTTGTTTCAAAATTTGTATCTAAACACGGTGACCGAGGAGCCATCTTTGCCGTGGGAGGTGGGTGATGAGCAAATGTCGGAGGTCATCGCCAAGGCTGGCAACATCTCCCATGGACACGCAAGCAATCACGGATTCAAGGTCAATTTTAATGGCAATCAGACTTATTGGGTGGGTTACACCAAGGACAACGCAAGCACCGTGCACATTGTGCAAGACGGGATGGTGTTTAGAGAAAAGGGGCGGTACAATTTTATCATCACCACCCGTCTAGGCATCACCTATCGCAGGTGTATTTATATCAATGACGCAAGCCTTGAAAATACGATGCAAAGGTATTTTCCAAGTGGTTTTGTCACGCCAGAGAGCCATAGACTTTTGGGGATGGAATATGCCTTTCCGGTCTTCAAGGCAGGGGAGACAGCGTATGCAACGGGCAAAGTGGATACTAGCCAGTACAGCCCCTTGACCGGCAAATTGATGAAGTACACGGGCACGGACTTGGTCACAGGTCCCGAGAGCCTTTGGCCCAGTGACAAACCCAACCCAAGACTGTATCCTGGCACAAACAGCCAAGAGAGACCCCTCTATGAAACCATCAATACACTCAATGAGTACGGAGTGTGGACCAACCCCCAAAAGACCATCAAGGAGCCGGGTGAATACATTGCCGAGTTTGCAACCTCGGCGGATTGGTTTGCGGCGGATGGCGTGAGCCTGGATGGTGTGGGCAAATTTGATGGAGATGTTTATCATATTGTTTTTAGGTTTGTGGTGAGTGAGGACTCGGGTGCACCCTCTGTCAACCAAGATTTGTTGCAAAGCAATACAGGGATAGGCGACTACAAGGCCAAGTATTTTGCTACCAGTTTGCCAAGTGCGGGAGTAGGCAAGGTCATTTTTGCCAATCCGACCTACAACGATGCGTATGCGGTGGCGTATCAGTACTACCGGTCTTTTATGACAGATATGGAGGCCATAGACCAAGCGTGTAGGGATTCTATCACCAACCAATACTTTGACGCAAGCAACCCCGACTCCTACCTCACAGTGGCAGACGAGGTGCCCAATATTTTGGACATAGCGTACACCCAAGATGTCATCGTGTTTAGTGATGCAATGACAGCCTATTGCACAGCGATTGGTACACCGTACCTCAACGACAAAGCGTACAACTATCTTGACAAAGAGGGGCAAATCACTACGGGAAGCAACCCTGTGCAGTTTATAAGCGTGGCGGACTATGAGAGTGCGTCTATCACGCTCACCGATGTGACAGAGGGTAGAGAGCACGGCAAGGAGTACAAAGATGTGCCCTACAACACGAGTGTGCAGGCATTCTTGGAGTCAAGGAACGCACTCAGTGGGGCGTACCAAATCACAGAACAAAACAAGTATGGTGGGGAAAGCGGCACCACGGTTTATACCGCCAACTATATACGCCCAGGCGACAACACGACACAACTCACGGTGGATAGGCAACTGAACGGAGTGGTCACCACACACACAATGGGGCAAGCACAAGCAGGGCAAAGGTTGGTGGCCAATGCGGTCATTTTGCAAAACGCCAACAATGACTTGGACGCATATGGTCTTGTCAAGGTCATCAAAAATGGAGAGGAGGACAAGGCTAGGCTGTACCAACTGGATGAGGTGCAGGGCATCCAGTTGGACACCGAGGGTCAGTACACGGTCTGCTGTGTGGACAGGCTTGGCAACACGACGGAGTTTGGGGTGGCCATCTATAACGCCAACCGCACCTACACGCTTACGCTGCTTGACGGTGACACCACGCTGTCCACGCAAACCTATTTTGGTGGACAAACCTTGCATTTGCCCACGCTCCCAAGCACGGACGACCTTTTGGAATTTGGTGGGTGGCAAGACGCCAAGGGCGCCATCTACCAAGGCACGATTGCTTTTGACTTTGACCAAGACACCACTTTGACCGCCCTATGGCTTTGCAAAAAGACGCACATTACGGTCATAGATGGCAAGACGATTGCCGAGTATGAGACAAGCCCCAACCAAGAGCAAGCCTTGCCAAAGGTGTCCAAACCTGGCTATGACCTATGGGGCTACAAAGTCAGTGGACAAGATGTGTACTACCGTGGTGTCATCCCGCAAGTACCCAATGTAGCGGAGTTGTCGTTGACAGCGGTATGGGTGGACTATCACGACCCACTGCAAGTCTCGTTTGAGAACGGGCAAGTCAGTCTCCCCAAACCCCAAAGACCGGGCGTATTGTACTACGGCTGGCTGTACACCCCAGACGGCGTGCACGGACAAATTTTTGACGACTGGATTGACAGCGACGCCCCCGAGACCCAAGTCACGCTGTACTCCTTGTGGACAACGGATCCTGAGAGCGTCCTAGCCGTAGGGGGTGGCAGCACCCACGGCCTTGGCAACTTGTCCACCCTTGGACTCAGCACCCTAGCCATCGTGCTGACAACCCTCACAGGATTTTTTGTCCGCAAAAAAATCCAAGAGCAAAGCGGCGTGGCGGTGCTTGCAAGCAAGTTGTTCACGAGCAAGGCAAGCAAAACTTGTGGTCATTCTCACGGTCAAGCCACCCTTGCCGTGGGAGCGTTTGGCGTGCAAAGCAATATCTTACAGCCCAAACAATGTTTAGGATATGTGGGACAAGGATGTTTGCAAGGCAAGCAAAATAATCCCTTGTTTCTCACCCCAGCCGTGGCGACAGCAGAGGGTACTTTGGTAGAGGGTGATGCGTTTGTACCACCTCTACCAACTTTCAATGGGTACGCACAGCCATCACCCAAGTCCCAAAAACCCGCCCCCCGCAAGCATACTTTGTCCAAGTTGTATGCGTGCTTGGTCACGCCCGCAATTCTCATTATTTGCTCACTCGTACTCTTGTTGCATTCGCAACAAGGGTTTGCGTTGTCGTTGAGAGGGTTGGGCAAGGGGCTCAGGAGTGAGTCAA
>WQZE01000092.1 GCA_009780875.1 Bacillota bacterium
GTTTTTGAGGAGATTTTTCATAGTTTGCAAGTGTCGTCAAGAATGCAACGAAGATGAAAAGTATTGTGTGCTTGCTCTTGTCCTTCAAAATCAAGTACATATTCAAGCCCAATGGTAATTTCATTTTGATTGATTTGGTATTGTACAAGGCTTGGAGTGAGGGAGATGTGCAAAGTCCCGTGCTCACTCTTGTGCTCAAAATGAGTTTTTTGGTCCTGCTTGATAAGAACGGTATAAACGCTCTCCCCAAATTGACTGAGTGTAAGCAAGCCATCGCAAATTCCGATTTGTGTTCGCTTGTTTTGGTCGCCAAATTCAATAAAAACGGTGTCATTTTCCATTTTTACATTTGCCAAAAACTCCAAAAAATCTGGTGTGCTATTACCATTTTGTGTGCTTGTCAAAAATACTTTTGCATTGTTTGTTGTTGTCATAAAAATCACTGAAAGTTTACAAATTTTGGAAAAACTGTATTATTTTTGAATATTTGTTTGGTGTATATCATATACTTTTGTAGTGAGAAAACCAAAAATTGTAGGGACACACGGTTGTAAAATCCACATTTTGAAAAGCATATAATATATTATATCTTATTTTATAGAATTTTGCAACTTTTTGTGAGATGAAAAATATTGCCATTTTGACAAAAATGGGTGGGTGAAAAGGAGATTTTGTTGCAAAAATAAATAAATAGTGAATAATTTATGAATAAATTGCAAAAAATTGTCAAAAAAGTTAATATTTTGTTAAAAATTGCTTGACAAATTGTAAAAATTTGTATATAATTATACCATAATTTACAAATTGTTAATATTTGCAAAACATTTATTTAACAATTTATTCAAAAGGAACAACAAGTGATTGATTTTGCTTGGTTTCCAAAAACACAGAGGCAATAAATAACACGCCCAGCAAACTGTATCAAAAAGATAGAGTTTGAACAAACCGAAAAATGGTGTGGGTGTGAGACTTGGGAGAATAATATGAAAAGTACAGGAATCGTAAGGCGTATTGATGAACTTGGGCGTATCGTCATACCGATGGAGTATCGCAAAATGCACAAAATCAACATAGGTGACCCTATGGAAATTTTGGCGAGCGACAAGGGTGAGATTACGCTTAGGAAAATTGGATTGGAGTCCGAGTATATCCACAATGCGTCCGTAGTCATTGAGAGTATGGTGGGTGGGCTCACTATCCTTGCGTGTGATGGATTGCGTTGGAGAGTTGGACGAGGACCACACAAAGAGAAATACTTGGATAATGTGATTGATCAAAAAGCCGCTACTTGCTGTGCGACCAACAAGGCAATCCTTGATACCAATGAACTTGGGCAAAATGTTTATTTGTGTCCTGTGGTAGGTCTTGATAGTTATGGGGCATTGCTTGTGATATCAGACAAGCCAATCACAGATGTAGAAATCAATACGGTCAATATGCTTGCAAGCATTACCACCAAGTTGACAGAAAGAGTATAAGACAGTATCATCCAAAACAAACGAAAAAAAGAAAAGAGAGAAGAGGGTAAGATGCTAAGACGCATTTTGATAGGATTAAAAATTATTGCTTTATTTGGCTGTGAATTTGCAATTTTGGCATTTGCATTGTGGGCATAGTGTAGGCTTGTCCATAATGCAAGGCTATCAATCATTGCAGCCGAGATGCACGCTATGCGAGAGAAAGCGGGGTGCAGTCGTGTGACAAGGTGAAGGATAGTTTTTGCAATATTCAAAGAGTGCATTGTTGTGCCATACACAAGTGTCTGTTTGGTGGTCATCAAGTTGACAGGGCAAAAGACACAAAAATGGGGAGTGTTTGGGCAAGACCGTGTATGTATTTTGTGGTAGCAAGCAAGTTTCCCACCTTGCTTGCAATCATACTCCTTTTTATGATTTCCTCCTAAAAAACAAATCGCTCATAGCCAGGCTATGAGCGATTTTGTTGTACAGGGCGTGGTTGTAATGGTGGTTGTCATTTATGGTAGGATGGGAGCAGGCGTTTTGACTTTTTTGTGAATGTATTTGACGAGCAAAGAAATCAGGCTGAGGACAAGCAAAACCAGGACAGCAAAGATGATGTAGTCCAAAATGTTGGCAAACAATTTTGCAAAGAGCAGTACGCTCAAACTTGCTATCAAGTTGCCAAGAGTCACAGCAAGGATGGAGCGTGCATAAGATAGTTTGAGCAAGTTGCAAACGATGGAGGCACCCCATACGCCCGTCATAGGTCCCGGGATTGCCACAAAGGCAATGACGGCCAATACTTTTTTGCGTTGCGTGCGTTTGTGAGGTGTTTTTTGTGTGAGTAAGTTTTGCGTGTCAATATCGTGCGTAATTTTGTCAGCGTGTTTTTGCATCATTAAGTCAAGAAAAGAAGTTTTTTTGGACTTGGCAGATTTTTTGAGTTGCTGCACAATGGGTGCAAACAACAAAAGTACAAAGGGAGCCGCTAGGCTTGAACCTATAAAGGCAAAGAGCCAACTAGCAAGCGGCGAAAGTCCTAATTTGATTCCAATAGGAATCCCTAGGCGACTTTCCACAATAGGCAAAAAAGAAAGAATGGAAACGATGAGCCAGTTGCTGAGCCCCGTTTTTTGCAAGAGGGTTGTAATAAAATGGATAACAGTGTTCACGGCATAATATATACATAAAACGGCAAAATATGACTCAAAGATTGGGAGAACAAAATGAAATACTTTGGTACGGATGGAATTCGTGGAGTGGTTGGAAAAGATTTGGATAGAGACCTGTGTTACAAAGTGGGGCTTTGTCTTTGCAAACAATTTGGCAAAGGTGTGTATGTGGTGGGGCGTGATACAAGGCTTAGCGGAAAGATATTGCAAGAAGGCATTGTACAAGGCATTGTTGCGGGTGGTGGGCGTGTGCTTTGCGTAGGGGTATTGCCAACACCGGGCATTGCTTTTTTGACAAGAGAGTACAAGGCACAATGCGGGGTTGTGTTGAGTGCCTCTCACAACCCGCCCAACTATAATGGAATCAAAATATTTGACTCCAAGGGTGCCAAGCCCAGCGAATCGGTGGAGTGTGAGATAGAGACACTCATTGGTGCGTACATAAGACCGCAAAAGAATCCCGGTTTTGTAAAGCATATTCGCAAGGCTAGGGAGTGCTATGAGAGACACTTGATGCGTGTAGAGGTGGATTTGCGGGGCGTGCACATTGTGCTTGATTGTGCTTTTGGGGCGGCAAGTACATTTGCAAAAAAAGTCTTTGAACAAAAGGGTGCCATTGTACATTCGTATCACGACAAGAGACAGGGAGGAAAAATCAACTGTCAATGTGGTGCTTTGTACCCCGCTTGTATACAAGAGTTTTGCAAACTGTGCAAAGCGGATATAGGCTTTGCTTTTGATGGGGATGCTGACAGGGTGGTCATCTGTGCCAAGAATTTGTCATCTTCTGAGGAGCCCTATATCGTTTTGGATGGTGATTCGGTTTTGTACAATTTGAGCAGGGCGTTGCCACAAAACCGCCTTGTTGTGGGTACCATACTCAACAACACAGCATTGGAAACAGCCCTTGATAAAGATGGCAAAAAATTGATAAGGGTAGCAGTGGGTGACAAGCACATTGCCCATTGTATGCAACAGACGGGTGCTATGTTGGGAGGCGAACAAAGCGGGCATTATATCTTGGGGACGCACGCAACGACCGGAGATGGCATTTTGACCGCACTGATGTTTTTGAAAGCAACCTACCGAAGCGGTCACTGTACATACACCTTGTTGGACCTGCTGCCACAAAAGTCACTGTCTTTGTATGCTGACAAGAATGTCTTGCAAGCAAAACCCCTGCAAGCATTGGTTGCAAAGTGGGAGGCTTTGCTCCAATCAAAAGGTAGACTGGTGGTGAGGATGAGCGGCACAGAGCCCAAAATACGGATTTCTTGTGAGGCAGAAAGTGTGAGCGTGATACAAGAATGTCTGCAAGAGTTTGAAGATTGTGTGAGACACCTATAAAAACTTGCACACACAAATTTTGCCAAAAAAGGTAGAAATGCAATAAAACGCAAACAATCGCAATATAATATGATTGTGAATATTTTGGTTGTATTAGTCTTGGGATTGGTGCAAGGGCTTGCCGAATTTTTGCCAATCAGCAGTAGCGGGCACTTGATATTGGTGAGAGCCTTGTTTGGCATACAAGGGGACTACTTGTTGTTTGATATTGCTTTGCATATGGGGACGCTTTTTGCGGTATGCTTGTTTTTTTGCAAAGACTTGTTGCAAATATGCAAACCTCCCTTTGGTACCGTAGGAAAATTGGTTTTGGCTACCATTCCTGCCGTGTTGGTGGGTGTTTTGTCAAAGAATTTTTTTGCACCACTTTTTGCGGGTCCCAAGTATCTTTGGATATTTTTTTTGCTGACCGCTTGTTTGCTTGTGTTGACGGATTGGATTGCCAAAAAGCACACCACGCCCAGACTGCAAGTATCCACCAAAGACGCCATTTGTATGGGGCTTGTGCAAGGGCTTGCCATTTTGCCTGGGGTATCTAGGAGCGGTAGCACGATTGCCGCAGGCGTGGCGATGGGCACAGAAAGAAGTACGGTAGCCAAGTTTAGTTTTTTGATGAGCATACCTATTATTGTTGGGTCGCTTGTTTTGCAACTGGCGGAGGGTGTAACCAATGAGATGGATTGGTCATATATATTTTTGGGAGCCTTGGTGAGTTTTGGGAGTGGATATTTGGCAATCAAAGCAATGATGAGGGTTATACAAAAAGCCAAACTTTGGTATTTTGCTATCTATCTTTTGGTGCTGTCCATTGCCGTGTTTTTTGTTTATTTTGTATAAAAAAGGAGAGTTATGACGGTCGCAGTTTTTTTTGGAGGGCGTTCTTGTGAGCACGATATTAGTATTATCACAGGTATTCAAACGCTGGCTGTTTTGAAAAACAAACACAAAGTCGTCCCCATCTACATACGAGGAACGGGTGAGTGGGTGTATGATAAGAGTTTTTTTGATATCAAGACTTTTGCCGACAAAAGCACAATCAAAGGCAAGGCTGTACATTTTTTGCCCAATCAACGCAGGTTATTTGATAAAAAAGGAAAGAGCCTTTTTGAGATTGATGTGTGTGTGCTTTGTATGCACGGACTCAATGGTGAGGATGGAGCCTTGCAAGGACTTTTGCAAATGTACAACATTCCTTATACGGGTAGCGGGATTTTGGCGAGCAGTCTTGCAATGGACAAAAACGCAATGAAGTGTGTACTCAAAGCACACGAGATTGAACAAGTGCCCTATGTGTGTATGGACAAAAATACTTATGACAA
>WQZE01000093.1 GCA_009780875.1 Bacillota bacterium
CTCTCTAAACTGCTTGTGAAAAGGAGGTCTAAATGCAAAACCATATTCTTCGTTGATATATTTCATATGTCCACCCACTCTTCCCATCATTGCTCAAAATCAATCACACCACAATGTACCACTCTATTATACCACATTTTTTATTTTTTGCAAATAGTTTTTTGGTGTTTGCCAAAGATTATTTCCAGCGGTTGTTTTTGATACAATCATCTATGTCGCACATAGATTTGTCAAACTGCCTCTCCTTGCTGATAAACAGCTTTTGCAAGCCATACTCCTTGCCAATTGCCTCACACAACAAAGCCGCTCGCAGATTGGGTGCCACCGACAAGACACACCGCAAACAATTTTCTGAGGACACCTCCATAGATTTGACAAGCGGCAAAATATCTTGGGTCTTTTGCTCTGTCTTGCGTTTGTACTCCACCACCCATTCTTTTTTTTGTGAGATGTCTTGTACAATTTGAGACAACCTATCCGTGCTTGTCTCCACAAAGTGCAAGACATACTCCGCATACCCAATTTTGGGATAGATATTGGGGTCTGTCTCCACGCTCCAAGTTTTGCTGATTTGCAACCCCTCGATGGAATGTGCATTGAACTTGTCCACAAAATCCGCTTGTGAGATATCTGTGGTATGCACCACAAAATACTCAGCCAAACTCTCCACCCCTATGGGCAAAGGTGGACCAAAAAAGATTTTGGTATGCGGATTGAATCCCTGTGATTTTTGCACCGCTATATCCGCTCTGCGGAGTATCATATCCATATGCCTGAGCACATCCAAATGCGGAATGTACGCTGCCGCTTTTGTCTTGGTGTATTTGCAAATCAACATTGCTTTGCTCCTTTTTTTTGTGGCTTTGATTTGGACATACTCTCAGGATAGCACACACCAATGAGCCCACAATTTTTGCACCCTTTGCGGCAATCATCCGTAGTCGTGCCTTCCATTGCTTTTTTGTACTCCTCTTGCAAATAGACTTTGTCAATCCCCGTATCAAGTTGGTGCCATCCACCATTGGGCATCTGACCCACATAGTCTTGCATATCCACCTTGCAATCCAAAAAGGCTTGTCTCCATTTGTCCATTGCAAAAGAGTCGCTCCATCCATCAAATTTGGCTCCCAGTTGATATGCTCGCACAATCACTTTGGAAAGCCTTGCATCACCTCTGCTAAAAATACATTCTAACATAGACATATCATAATCACAATAACCAAATTTGACGCCAATTTTTCGGCATTGTTGTTTGAGCCACACTTGCCGTTTGTCCACCGCCTCTCTATCCACCAAAGCACACACCTCAAAAGGCGTAAAAGGTTTTGGCACAAAAATAGTGGTACCAATCACAAGAGACAACGCTTTTTTGCTGCTTGCCACTTGCTTGTACAATCTTTTGATTTTTTGAGCCAGCACAAAAATTGCCTCTGCATCCTCATCGGTCTCGCCTGGGAGCCCCAACATAAAATAGAGTTTGACCGCACTATATCCTTTTTGAAAGGCTTTGGTCAATGAGGTCAAAATATCCTCTTCGGTCACATTTTTGTTGATGATATCTCTCAGTCTTTGCGTGCCTGCCTCGGGTGCAAAAGTGACACTTGATTTGCGTGAACTCTCCACAAACTCCGCCTCAAAACTGTCCACTCGTGTACTTGGCAAAGATACATTGATTTGCTTTTTGTCAATCAACGGTTTGAGTTCAAACAACAACTCTCGCAAATGAGAATAATCACAAGTGCTCAAACTCGCCAAAGTCATCTCATCAAATCCACAATTTTCAATGATTTGTGTGGCATTGTTTTTGAGCGTACCCACGCTCCGCTCTCTTACAGGTCTATATACAAAGCCCGCTTGGCAATATCTACACCCTCGTGTACAGCCCCTAAAAATCTCCAACTTGGCTCTATTGAACACTGCCTCAATATTGGGCACCAGTGGCTTGGTCTCCACAAATGCATTGTCCATATCCATCACAATGTTTCGCTTGACTCTTTTGTCTTTTTGCACACTCGGCACATACAAGCACTCATAGCGATTGAGGTCTTTCAAAAAGTCTTGCTTGCTTCCACCTCTTGCCTTGTTTGCTTTGTACGCATTGGCAATGTCCTCTATGATACCCTCGCCATCACCCACCAAAATGATATCAAAGAAATCGGCAAAAGGATAGGGATTGACGCAACTAGGCCCGCCTGCTATCAATACGGGGTCTTGCTCTTTTCTGTCCTTTGCCAAAAAGGAAATCCCAGCAAGTTCAAGCATCAAAAGCACATTGGTATAGGACAGTTCGTACTGCATACTAAAACCAACCATATCAAACTTGTGCAAGGGAGTTTTGGATTCAAGGCTAAAAAGGGGCATTTTGTGTTTTCTCAATTGCTCCGCCATATCGTGCCACGGTGCAAAACACCGCTCACAACTCACACCCTCCATACGGTTGAGAATCCCATACAAAATTTCAATCCCCAAATTACTCATCCCTATCTCATAGATATCAGGAAAACACATAGCAAAACGACACGCTGCCGAAAGGTCAATGTGTGGCGTATTGTATTCGCCCCCCGTATATCGTGAGGGCTTGTCAACACTTGGCAAAATTGATTTGATAAAATTTTCCATAACACCCCTATGTCAAACAACATTTTCTTATTGCAACAAATTCTCTATCGTTCGGATGGCCTCACTATACATTGCCTTGGGAATGTTGCCAAGCGTAATCCCCTCGCCAACAAAAGCAAAGTTGTCTCTCAATAGTTTGATGTCCGTTTTTTTGTAAAACGCAAGAGACTTGATTTTGCAGTCTTGCCCCATTTGCTCCAACTCCAAAGTGAGATACAAATCCGCTATCAATTGTGTCGCAAATTTGCCATCTTTATCAATCCTAAACACGGTAGCCAACTTGTCTATTTGTTCTTTGTCTAGCAGCCTACTGTCATACAGACTGATACTCCTCTGATGCTTGTCTCTCTCCAACACACTGTACACTTTTCGTTTGAGTTGCTCAAAGGGTTGCAAAATCGCTTGTTGCAAAATCCCCGGACGGGTCTCAAAAAAATGAATAGGGTGCACTATCTGCAACTGCTTGTCCTCAATGTCTACCTGATTGCCGTGGATATCAATGACTCTACCCTCATCCACAAGCACAAGACACAAAGTTTCTTGCCAATACCCAAACACCAAACTCTCCGCAACTTGTGCAAAAAACCAATCCTCTTGGAGCAATCTCAAAAACTCTTGCCCCTCTATCACCTCGCCCAAGCACATAAATTTTTCCAATTGGTCCAGCCTACTTTGCACAGAGTTTGCAAGCCCATTTTCAAACGCCGTATAGGCTTTTCTTTTTTTGATACTTTCAGGCATACTCGCATTGACAACAAAAAATTCTTCATCAATCGTATAGGTTGCCTTGCCGTATTCCCCCTCAAAGGTGGCAACGCCACTCCCGTCAAAATGATACTTGTCCGCAATTTTGTAGATTGGCTTTGGCTTGCTTTTTTTGACCTTGCCAAGCAAGTCCGCAATGAGTTGTGCCGTCTTGCCGTCCTCTATGGCTGCCAAGTCGCTCAAATAATTGGCTACCGCCGCTTCTTGCTTGTACAACGCAAGCAACCGAATCAATTTTGTTTTGTGCTTGGCAAGCAAGTGTTTTTGGTTGCTAGCATAGTACTGCATCAGTTCTTGCAAGTGAGCCGACAGCACTCGTTTTGCACAAATGGAGTTTTCTTTCAAAAACCTGTCCACCAACCAATGCACGGTTTGCACTTTGTCTGCCCGCAATGCAACCTCAATGGTTTTGAGTGCCGTGTCATACTTTTGCAAGAGCACAAAATAGTGCTCTATGTTTTGGTCTGCCAAAGCAAACAAAAAGTTTTTTGCGGCAGACTTGGTTTGTGCAATGACCTCTTTGTCATTCGCATAAAACACCCAAAACACCATCTTGATAAAAACCTCCAAAGATGGATGTGTCAACAAGTCGCTTTCGGACTCACCAAGCACCATATTTTTGAGCACCCCAAAATAAGTAGAGGCAGCATTCTCAATGGCAAAAACGCCTCTCTCCATACCCGTCGCAAAATTTGTGTGTGACAAAATCTCCATACATTGGTTGTACTTTTTGTTTTTTAGCAAAGCCATCATCAAGCCCTTGATGGACACTGCATCTTGTTTGTGTTCATCCACCCATACAATCCACTGCTCCGTAGACCAAGTCTCTATGCGTGCTTGCAATTCATTGGTATCCATACTACTCCCAAGACTTGTACAAAACCAAGCCCATAAAAACGCCAACAAGCCAAATAGCAAACTCAAAAACGAGTTTGCTATTTCGTACCTCATTGCATTGTGCAAAATACTACTCTTGGCTGATGCAATTTACTGGGCAAACGCTTGTGCAAGCATCGCAATCAATGCAGATTTCTGGGTCAATCCAGTATGCTTTTGCACCAGGTGTGTGTGAAATAGCCGTTACTGGGCAAACTTGTGCACAAGAACCACAGCAGATACATTTGGTTTCATCAATTTTGTGAGCCATTATATTTATCCTCCACAGAATGCCAATTTGCCTTTTTGACAAATTTGTTTCTAATATAAATTATATAAGATATGGTAAAAATTGTCAAGTGATTTGCTTACATACTTTGATTTTTTTGCAAACCCTTTGCTTTTTTATTTTTTTATGTTGCCCAAGTTGTTAAGCACTTGGCTATCATAAGTATATTGCAGACCGCTTTGTTGCTCGTATTCTTGCAAGGCAATCTCTATCAGTTTGTCAAGCAATGTGTCAAACTCAAACAAATCATAGGAAAACAAATATTGTGAAAGCGAGCCTGGGATTGCATTGAGTTCGTTGACAAAGATTTCACCCTCTTGCGATAGCAAAAAATCAACTCTTGCCACACCACTACATCCAAGCACTGCAAAGACTTTCTTGGCGGTCTCTTGGATGCAGTGCCGCTGTGCTGTGGACAAGTCGGCGGGCATTCGTTTTTTGTCACCCATATTTTTTGCACCGTTCTCATACTTGTCACCAAAGGACAAAAAATTTTGCCATCCAATCGGTTCTTCTATCTCCGTGGCAATCAGTTTTTGCTTGCCACCGCCTAGCACGGCGCAATTGCACTCCACAAAATTTTGGAGGGCTTTTTCTATCACAACCTTTTTGTCAAAAGCAAAGGCAATCTCCAATGCTTTTTTGAGACCCATCACATCCTCGGCTTTGCTAATTCCTATACTACTCCCAAGATTGGCAGGCTTGACAATCAGCGGGTAGCCCAAGGATTGCACGCAC
>WQZE01000094.1 GCA_009780875.1 Bacillota bacterium
ATTTGGACGGACTTCAAAGAGACCAACGGCATCCCCACAGACATAGAGGTCAAAGCCGCACTCTTGCAACAAAACATTGACATGTCCCTTGACAAACTCCCTGAGGACTTTTTGGACCAAGGGTATATCAAGGCACATCATAGTCCGGCGTCCGAGGGTTTTGAGGGAGAGGACAACCTTGTATCACTCTACACCCATTTGACGGACACGAGCAAACAAGATAGTTTTGAGATTGTGGGCAATTATTTCACCCTCAATGCAAAAAATGTGCCACTCACCAAAGCACAAGATGACCGCAATCCTTATGGGTACAATGCAGACCCATTTGTGGTAGGATTTTCAAAGGTCAAGATATTCAACTTTGCATCCAAACAAGAATATAATTCTTTGGATGGTGCACATCACCGTTTTGTCTCCCAAGACAAGACCAACCAAGACAACTTGATAGAGGTACAACCTGATGGGCAAAGACAGGCAATCAGTAACCTTGATATGCGTGGCAATGCACCAAGGGCTGCTGAGGACAACTCTGGCGGATTGTGGGCTTTTGGGCAAATGTACAATTATGGGGACTTTGAGGTGGACAACACGATTGCCAAAGACTTTGTGGCTACCGCAGAGTTCACGGAGTACACCAGCAAGCGTGTGATTTCCAATAGTATTATTGGCAACAATTACAGTTTTGGTATCACGGGCTGGCTTGCGGGGGACACCAATTATATTGTAGGCAGCGAACTTGAAAAATTTGGCGGTCCCGTATTTTTGTTGACAAGTTCAAGCAGTTGGTACAATACAGATGAGAATCAAAACCCCATCCTCAACAACAATTATTACGATATGGTAGACGGCTCCTCAGTGTTGATTGACCAAAGTGAGAGCATACACGCAAGGCGTACGCTCATCAATGTGGACTACCAAACACTTATCAACAATCCGGTGACGGGATATGAAAAATGGTTTGAGGCGTATGGCAATGTTGCCGACCAAATCAAGTCAATGTTGCTTGACCCAATGCAAACCAACATTGAGGACACCATTGCCAAGAGTGGCGTGGCTATCCAAAAAATACCCAAAGTGCAGGGCAGCATTGACACCGACCAAGGACCTGTGGGGACTTTCCAATTTGTGGAGGCATCGCTTGTGACGGACAGTGCAGCCACCTACAATTGGGACACAATGCCCACCAAGAACGGCTTGCGATTTGTGGATTTTTCGGGCAAAACCCAAGGCACACAAAAAGGCGTGCACGGCTCCGTTGCGAACAACACACTCACCCAAGACGACCTTGTCAATGACTTTGATATGGGGAGTTCGTGGATGTGGCAAGACCGTGGTAGTAATGCTTATGTAGGGGATTATGGTCCCGTGGGCAATGCGCTGGAACCTCTCAAACCACTTTTGGATGGTTTTGGGGCTGGTGATGTGAGGTTGCCTGTGGTGCAAGGGATGGGCACAACAAGAGATGCGTACGGATTGTACTTGCCTTTCACAGCGTTGCCAGGATTCTTGGAGCAGGATTTTTATAGCACATATATGGGGCAGTTGTTTAATGGGTCGGTATCAATGTCGCACGAGAAAAACAGGCAAATCATTCCCAATCTTTTTGGAGACAACAATCAATATATGCAACTTTTTGCATATGATATAGGGGCGTTGGCGGGCGTGCGTGATGGCATTGCGGGCAGTATGCAACTTGTACTCAAATATTATAGATAAAACCAAAACAATATCATTGCATTGCAAGGGGAGACGCTTGCAATGCAAGTACATACGGCGGTTTTATGTGTCTGTATGCATTGCGTTGGGGTACACCCAAAAAAGGCAGGGGGGATTTGGTATGAATAAAGTCGTTGTGGTGGCATTGAGTGGGATTTTTATTGCATCCATTGTGCTTATCAATTTGCTCGGATTGTCCAACAAAGCCTATGAGGTGGAAATCCCTGTCCAAAAGATAACTATTCTCAACAAAGACGCTGTGCTGGACAACGGGGGTACACCCGATGACCCCAAGGATGATTTTTATCAAGTGTGGTTGTACTTTGACTATGAAAATGACAATGAATACCAAATAGCGTGGGAGGTGTATCCGCTCAACGCAACACAAAAGTTGGTGTACTTTATTGCGGATTATGAGGAAAACCAATTGACGCTTGACAAAGAAACTGGGACGCTCTCGTTTGAGCAAGCACAAACCTATGACATTGGTATCAAGGCGTATGACGGATATGGAGCCAGGGCGAACATAAAGATTAGTTTTAAAAACGCCAAAGACAAGCAAGCCATCGCATTGCACGCTGAGGGTGCCCAAGTGGCATAAGTTGCGTGACGGACAATTTGGGATTGGACGGCGTCTTTTGCAATGTTGCCACCAGGACAAGTTGTATTGCAAAAAAATGGTTGCTATTTTTTGTGGTTTGTGATACAATATTGATATGATACAACATTCATTTTGCGACAAGTCAGTGGACAGCCTTTGTATTGCGGCACATTTTGATGATGTGGAGTTTATGGCTTATGGACCCATTGCACAAGCCCTGCAAACAGAGCGGGGCTTTGGTGCGGTCGTCGTGACGGATGGTGCGGGGAGTGCGAGAGCGGGCAAATATGCGAGCGTGACGGATGAGCAAATGGTGATGCTCAGAGTACAGGAGCAAATAGAGGCCGCCAAGATTGGCAAGTATAGTTTGCTTGCAATGCTGATGCAACCATCCTCGGTGGTCAAGCAAGGTGGGGAGCCACTCTTGCAACAAATCAAGCAATTGATAATCAAGCACAAACCCACCACGGTGTATACGCACAATTTGTTTGACAAGCATCCTACCCATATTGCTGTTTGCAAAGCAGTCATACAGGCTTTGCGGCAATTGGACAAAAAAGATTTGCCAAAAAGATTGATAGGCTGTGAGGTGTGGCGTGGGTTGGATTGGATGGATGACTCGCAAAAAGTGGCGATGGACACCTCCTACAAGCCGGATTTTGCCCAAGAGTTGATGGGTGTATTTGAAAGCCAAATAGAGGGTGGCAAGCGATATGACAAGGCGGTGCAAGGCAGATGGCAAGCCAACGCAACCTTTTTTGAGTCGCACAAAGTGGACACGGCTACACGCTTGTCTTTTGGAGTGGATATGACGCCACTCTTGCAAGACACGACAATGACTGTGCAAGCGTTTGCGAGCAAACAGATAGATAGTCTTAGAGACAGGGTGCTTGCTTTGCTGGGCTAACCCAAGCCAGGGAGAGAATATGACAGATATAATGCAAAATCAAGAGATAGAGAGTGAGACGCTTGCAATGAGTGAGGCATCCCAAGAGTCCATAGAGACAACCGAGGCGGTAGCACCTGTACAGAGTGAGACCGAGACTCTCGTCACTATGCCAAGTGAGCCTACAAGCAAGGTGGTGGAGACAAAAGAGCCCAACACCATTGTACGGACACACGGCATCACCAAAAAATATGGTCAAAAAACGGTGGTGGATAGCGTGTCAATGCACATTCGTGAGGGCGACATCTATGGGTTTATTGGCTCCAATGGGGCGGGAAAGACCACTTTTATTAGGTGTTTGATGGGGCTTGTGCACCCGACAGCGGGTGAGTACGAGATTTTGGGTTGTAGCAGTCGCTCCAAAGAAATCCATCAAAAGAGGCAACAAATAGGTGCTATTGTAGAGGTTCCTGCACTTATGCACAATCTCACGGCGTATCGTTGTCTCAAAGCACACGCTATGTTGTACTACAAAAAGATAGATGACGCCAAAATCAAGGAGTTGCTTGCTTTGGTGGGCTTGCAAAACACGGGCAACAAAAAAGTCAGAGATTTTTCTTTGGGGATGAGGCAAAGGATGGCGATTGCACAGGCCTTGGTGGGCGACCCAAAAGTTTTGATTTTGGATGAGCCTACCAACGGTATGGACCCACAAGGCATCATTGAAATGCGCCATTTTTTGCATATGTTGCGTGATACCAAGGGGCTGACCATTTTGGTGTCTAGCCATATCTTGGGCGAGTTGCAGTTGCTTGCCAATCGTTTTGGTATCATAGACAACGGCAAATTGGTGGATGAATTTGATGCAAGCAGTTTTGCGGGGGTGAGCGGTGCCACCATCACTTTGCAGTTTGAGGGCGAGCACCTCCAAAAAGCAAAAGATTTGTTGGCTACGAGTCTCAGCGAGGGGGAGTACACTGTCAAGGATGGACAAATTACTTTGCCAGAGAAGGACTTTGCCAAGACCAACAAGTGGTTGGTTATTGCAGACATTGAGTACAGTTTTGCTGCCAAATCAAGCAAAGGACTAGAAGATTATTTTATGGACAAAATTGGCAAAAAGCAAGAACAAAAATAAGAGAGCAAACAAAAAAGGCGGCACGCAAGGGGCGTGCAAGGCATCAACCCAAAGGATATTTTATGGGCAAATTATTGAGACACGAATTTTATAAATTTTTCACCTCCAAGGCAAGTTATATCATCTTTGGGATACCCATTGTGATGATGATTGCGTTGGCAGCCATTGGAGTGCCTTTTCGTGGGCAAGAGATGATGGTTATGTTTTTTGGGGCAATGAGCGGATTTTGGTCTTTGTTTTTGGTGATTTTCATTTCTCAAAATGTGAGTACGGATTATGGCAAGGGCATTGTCCGCAATATGATAATGAGTGGGCACACACGCAACAAGGTGTACTTTGCAAAGTTGATACTTTGCGTCGTGGTGTCTGTGGTTGTCGTTGTTTTGATGTCATTGATAGTTGCTTTTTGCAATCGCGTTGGAATTGTACAAGGATTAGGGTTTGAGAGTTTTCTGATAGAGCAAGACAAATTTTGGGTATTTATGGGCTTGATATTGCTGTCTATTGTGGCGTTTGTGGTGTTCATTTTTGCAATGGCCAATCTCACCAAAAGCATCGGTGCCACGATTGGTATTGCGATTGGGGCGTCTATTTTGTTCCCTTTGTTGCCAGTTTTTGGGTCGTTGGCGAATTCCAATACCGTGATTCAGATTTTGGATTTTGTGAGCAAGTTGTATGTGGGTTCTTTGTTTCAACTCAGTGCTAACATTGCACTGCCTCTGGTAGGTGCCCCTACGGATGGCGATTGGACTCACAACGCCATCTTGTACGCAAGCGTAGCGGCAGGAACCATTCTCGTATTTGGTGCAATGTCCTTGTTGCGCATGAACCGTGAAGATTTGAAATAAAAAGATAAAAAGATAAAAAGATAAAAAGATAAAAAGATAAAAAGATAAAAAGATAAA
>WQZE01000095.1 GCA_009780875.1 Bacillota bacterium
ATTTGATTACTCCTCGCAATCAGTGCCATAGGCACGCTTAATAAAAAATTTATCTCAACTCGTCGTGCAATTTTTTGGACTTTATTTTTTGTCTACGCCCGCAACATAGTCAATCAAATCAACTACTTTGTTGGAGTAACCCCACTCATTGTCATACCAAGAAACAAGTTTCACAAAATTGTCATTGAGTGCAATACCTGCTTGGGCATCAAAGATGGAGGTCCTGCTATCACCAATAAAGTCAGTAGATACAAGTGCTTCTTCGGTGTATCCCAAAATGCCTTTCAAAGTGGTTTCGCTTGCTTTTTTCATCTCAGCCTTGATGTCCTCGTATTTTGCTGGCTTTGCAAGTCTGCAAGTCAAGTCAACCACGGATACATCCAAAGTGGGTACACGCATTGACATACCGGTCAATTTGCCTTTGAGTTCTGGGATGACCTCACCCACCGCTTTTGCAGCACCTGTGCTAGATGGAATAATATTGTTGGAAGCCGCTCTGCCGCCTCTCCAATCTTTGATGGAGGGTCCATCCACCGTTTTTTGTGTAGCCGTTGTTGAATGCACCGTAGTCATCAAGCCCTCTACAATACCCCACTTGTCGTGAACCACTTTTGCCAAAGGTGCAAGACAGTTGGTTGTGCAAGATGCATTGGAAATAACGGTCATAGATTTTTTATAGGTGTGATTGTTTACACCCATTACGAACATAGGTGCTTCTTTGGGGTCTTTGCTTGGGGCTGTGATGATGACTTTTTTTGCACCGCCTTGCAAGTGCTTGGATGCTCCCGCAAAGTCTGTGAACACGCCTGTGCTCTCAGCCACATACTCAACACCTACGCTTTTCCAGTTGATGTTGGCTGGGTCTTTTTCTGCAAAAAAAGTGACCTCTTTGCCATTGACCACAAGTTTGCCATTTTTGACCTCTACCGTACCATCAAACTTGCCGTGTATGCTGTCATATGTCAACATATACTTTGCATATTCAAGGTCAATGAAAGGGTCGTTTACGCCGACAACTTCAATGTTTTTGTTGTTTTGTGCCGCTCTAAACACAAGTCTACCAATGCGACCAAACCCGTTGATACCTACTTTTACTGCCATTTTTTTGTTCTCCATTCCTATTTATTTTTTTATTTGATTCTTTGCCTCTTTTGCAAAAGCAAAGAATCCAATGATTGTCACAATTGTCAAAATTCACACGCGCATCTTGCGTGGTCTACACACAAGGCGAGACCGGTTATTTCAAATTTTCTGGGTTGAGACATTCAAGTTCTTTGAGGACAAATCTACCATCTTTGCGAATCAACTTGCCATCAAACCAAATCTCACCGCCACCAAATTCTGGCGTTTGTATCATTACCAAGTCCCAATGCAACGCTGACTTGTTGCCGTTGGCTGCATCGTTTTCGTAGCACGCACCAGGGGTAAAGTGGATACTGCCCGTGATTTTTTCATCAAACAAAATATCTCCACACGCCTTGGTAATAAAAGGATTGACGCCAATTGCAAATTCGCCCACATATCTTGCGCCCTCGTCGGTGTCAAATACTTTGTTGATTTTTTCGGTGTCGTTGGCTTTGGCGTCAATGATTTTGCCGTCCTTGAAAGTCAACACCACATTTTCAAATTTGGTTCCACCTTGTGTTGAGGGCACATTGTACTCAATCACACCTTGCACGCTGGTCCTGACGGGCGCTGTGTACACCTCTCCGTCTGGAATATTGCGTTCGCCACTACACTTGACCGCACCAATGCCTTTGACACTAAAATGCAAATCCGTTTTGCCGGGCCCTTTGAGGTGCACTTTGTCCGTCTTGTCAAGCAACTTTTTGAGTCCATCCATCGCTTTGTCCATCTTGCTATAATCAAGATTGCACACATTGAAAAAATAATCTTCCATTGCGTCACTACTCATATTGTTGAGTTGTGCAAAGGCTGGATTTGGATACCGCAAGACAACCCATTTGGTCTTGCCCACACGGATATCGTGGTGCACTGGGTGTGCATACACGCTGCGGTATGTTTTTTGTTGCTCAGCAGGCACATCACTCGTTTCAAAGTTGTTGTCCGCACCACGCACACCGATATAGCAATCCATATCCTTCATACGGTGTGCATCAAATTTGGCCCACAATTCACAATGCTCTTTGCTTGTACCAAGTTGCAACTCTCTTTGCACCCTGCCATCATTATTTTGTACAAAGGGGTATGCCCCTTTTGCATAGACTTCTTTTACCAATGCGGTCAAAAAAGAACTTGGGACATCGGTAGCCTCAATCAAAACCTTTTCACCTTTTTTGACGGAACAACTATATCCCACAAGATTTTTTGCCAGTTTTTCCTCTCTTGGGTCTGTCATATTTTTCACTCCTTTTCATTGTGCCACCTTTGCAATCCCTGCCAAAACAAGATTTGCAAAAACCACAATATTCATATATTCACTTTCTTGTATCCATTTTACTACTTTTGCAAAGATTAGTCAAACAAATTTGGCATCTTTTTTTGCAAACGATGGCTCATTGTCTGTCAAAAACAACACAAGTTTGTTTTTGCTAGTGTGCCCCGCTTTGATGACAATCTTGGTTTTGGGCACTTTGCAGGCTTTGGACAAGATATCAATCACGCTTTCGTTGGCTTTGCCATCGGCTGGTGTGGCGGTTGTTTTGATTTTGACATTGTCTTGGGTGTCTATGACAATCTTGTTTTCGCCCGCATTGGGCACCACTTTGATTGCCAGCATATAGCCACCTTTGGTCGCTTGAAACATACCATCATCCTCCTCGCAACCCAAACTTGCACTGACCCGCTCCACCAAAACTTTTCCCTCTTTGCTACCTCATCTATTTTTGGTTGGAGACATCTTCCAAAGTCATTTGTCGCTCATCCACTCGTGTATCCACGCCCTCCGTGCGTGCCGCTCTTTGCTCGTCACGCTCTTTGGGCAAATGGTAGTACTTGTTCAAAAACTTTCTGAACCGAATGAGCAACACCCCAAGGCTCCCAAAAATGCCAATCAGCAATGCTATCACAATCACAAAAACCAAAATATTGCCACCATAGGAGTTTGGATTGATGAAATTATAAGCAAAAGCCTGCTGCCCTGCATATTCACCCACTGCCCACTTGACATTGTACCCAACCACGAGATTGACCATCACAAACAAAAAGGGATATATCAAGCAAAGCAAGGCGTTCTTGTATTTGAGCCCACCTTTGCCACGCACCATAAAAAAGTAAACCCACATCACCAGCGTAGACGCTGCGTGCAAAATAAAACTCGTATTGGAAACCAGCAAATCATAGTGCCCGCTATAAAAGGGTTCAAGCACGGTTGCTACAATAAAAAATGTGATGGAAATATAAAGCGTCACCGCCACAATCACGGTGTTGTTCTCCGCAATGCGTTTGGCTCTTCCATCCACAAAACACCCAATTCCATAACAAATCAACCAAAGACACACAAGAATGTTGGACTGATTGGTGAACATATACCAAAACGACCAACCATTTGCGTCAGGGTCGGCATACCCCCCTGTCATACCACTTGCCAACACCAACAGCAATACAAGTGCATAGACAAAAGCCATAAATCCGACTCTAAACTCTTTGTAGTTTGGATTCAATTTGATTTTCATACCATTCAATTATACCATTTTTTTGTATTTTTGTCTAGCAAAACACTTGCCCCCATCCCCCCCCATTTTGAGACAAGGGCCATAAGACAAATATAAACATACAAAAGGCTTGCACGATTGGCAAACCTTTTGTACAAGCAACTCATCCTCTCCCAACCCTTGGAGGCTGTGGTCTGGGTGGTTGTGGCGGGCGTGTGGGTGGATTGGGTCTGGGGGGATATGGCATAGGTGGTCTTGGGGGCGGTGAGATGGGAGGTCTCGGTCTTGGAGGCGTTGGAGGGCGTGGCGGTACAGGAGGTCTGGGGCGGTGAGGAGGTCTTGGAAGTGGCCCCAAAGGAGGCCTGGGTGGCGGCAAAGGTCTCAACAAAAACCGATGACTATTGCCAAAGTACAAGAACCAAAAAGGATTGATTATGTAACCCAAATCATACAATTGCATCAAAATCAAAATTCTAGCAAGGTCCACAATGCACCCATTGGTACACCTTGCATTGGGCATACCAAGTACACGGCTCATCAACAAGAGTTCTTGCACCATACGATTGATGTCCCGCTCTGTCAACACCCTATTCCTACCGTACCTTGCAACAATGTTCCTTGCAAGGGGCATCAGCACAAAATACAAATCCGGATACATTCTCTGCAAAGCCAATATATCAAACATTTCTCACCTCTCTATGCGTCTTGTACATAGTATGCCGTGTGTGCTCAAAATGTGCTTTTTGCCTTGGCTATTTGGAATCGTCTTGCATTATTTTGCTGTCAAAAAGTACGCCATTGAGATGGTCATTTTCGTGACAAACCGCTCGTGCAAACAAGCCATCCACCGTAATTTCAAATTCTTTGCCGTACCTATCTTGGGCTTTGACGGTCACTTTTTGGGGTCTTTTGACAACCCCTTGCACACCAGGCACGCTGAGGCAGCCCTCGGTCTCGCACTGCTCGCCCACTGTTCCTACAATTTGTGGATTGACAAACTCATAGGCGGTCTCTCCGTCCACACACACCACAAAGACCCTTTTGAGAATACCCACCTGCACGGCCGCCAAACCAACACCATTGGCAGCCACCATCGTGTCCAACATATCGTCAATCAAATCCGCAAGTTTGCTATCAAACTGTTCTACCGGTTTGCTCGTGTTTGCAAGCACTTCTTTGCCGTTATTTACTTTTACAATCTGTCTTATTGCCATAAGATAATTATACCAAAAATCCGCCCTGTTGTCAAGGACTCTACTCTATGTACAAACAAAGTTTTTGGCAATCAATCAGTCCGCACCCACTTGCATTGGCATCGGTGTCTATGGGCTTTGCGGTAGTGCAAAGCAACTCTTTGATTTTATCGGGCGTGTACTTGGGTCTCTTTGACAAAACGCAAGCACACACACCCGCAACGATGGGTGCCGCCATAGAGGTACCCGTCATCATCCTGTACCCGCCTTGATGGCTCGTAGTCACAATGCGTACAGCGGGGGCAACCATATCCGGTCTCGTATGTTTTTTGTATGGCCCCCGGCTACTAAACTCCGCCACCAATGGCACACCGCTCTCATCATCATAGGCAACACCCCCCACAGAGATG
>WQZE01000096.1 GCA_009780875.1 Bacillota bacterium
TTCAAAATATACATAAGGGTATGGAAAATTTTGGGTTCAGTTTGGTATCTATCAAAAAACGATTGTTGTTTTTGTCCATCAGCATTGTATTTTTTTTGGCGGTGTTGGTAGGTAGATTATTTTTTGTGCAAATTGTGCAAAATGGAGAACTCACCAAGCGTGCGAGTGAGCAGTGGTACAGAGACCTCCCATTGCAAGCACCGAGGGGCAAAATTGTCTCAACCAATGGGGACACTATTGCAGACAACAAAAGCGTTTATACCGTATATGTGAGACCAAGAGCCGTCAAGGATGTGCACTTGGTGTCACAGTATTTGTCTGATTTATTGCAAGTGGATGAGGACAAATTGCAAGAGAGCATCAAAAAAGCGGGCGTAAGTGAGATTACCATCAAGCGAAATGTACCCGTAGAGATAGCAGAACTCCTCAAAGATTTGCGTTTGGATGGGGTGTACTTTACTTTGGATTCGCAAAGACAATACCCCAATGGCACCTATTTGTCGCAAGTTTTGGGGTTCACCAATATTGACAATCAAGGACAAGGTGGCTTGGAGGCGTATTATGACAGGTACTTGCGTGGAGTCAATGGGTTCTCGTATACTGGTACAGATATGAAGGGTATAGAACTCAAAAACAATGTGACAAGATATGTACCAAGTATCCCTGGACTTGACTTGGTGACAAGTGTGGATAGCAATATTCAGCACTTTGTAGAGGACGCTGTGACGGGAGCAATGCAAGAGTGGAAATCCAAGAGTGCAAGTATGATGGTGTATGATATGACAACGGGCGGTGTTGTGGCGTCGGCTACCGCACCCTCGTTTGACCCAAACAATCCGCCCAGAGATGACCTTGAACTACTCAATACACTCTCCAAGAACCAAATGATAACGGATGTCTACGAGCCAGGTTCTACTTTCAAAATCTTTACACTTGCCGCCGCTTTGGATGCGGGGCTTGCTGATTTTGACGACACTTTTTTTTGCCCTGGGTTTCGTGTGGTAGATGGACAACGCATCAAGTGTTGGAGAACCAAAGGGCACGGCACACAAACGCTGCAAGAAGGTGTCAACAATAGTTGCAACTGTATGTTTATGGACTTGGCACAAAGATTGGGCGTGGATAGATTGTACGATTACCTCCATCGTTTTGGCTTTGGGCAAAAAAGCGGTATTGATTTTTTTGGAGAGAGTAGAGGGATTATGCTTAATTCCAAAAATGTCAAGATGGTTGATTTGGTGCGGATAGGCTTTGGGCAAACCATTGCGGTCACCACTTTGCAAATGGTCTCCGCCGTGGGGGCTGCTGTGAGTGGGATTTTGTATCAACCACATTTTGTAGAGCAAGTGGATGACAAAAAGGGGCAAGCAATTTATCAATTTCAAAAAAACCAAATACGAAAACCCATCAAAGCGGAGACCGCTCAAAAAATGACGCAAATTTTGGGTACCGTAGTGGCACAAGGCAGTGGCAAAAAAGCACAAGTCAGCGGCTACCCTGTGGGTGGTAAAACGGGTACTGCACAAAAGTTCAAAAATGGTGTATTGGCACAAGGAAAGTATGTGTCTAGTTTTGTGGGTTTTGCACCCGTGACCAATCCCAAATATGTTGCACTGTTGACCGTTGATGAGCCTGGTGGGTATGTGTATTATGGTTCTATGACAGCGGCACCCTATGTGGGGCAAGTCTTTGACAAGGTGGCAAAATCGCTGGGAGTGATGCAAAGACCCATCAATCCACAAACCATTGCAATACCCAATCTTTATGGCTTGTCCTATGTGGAGGCAAGTGCCAAACTCAAAGCCTTGGGATTGCAATTTGAGACAACGGGAGAGGGCGACAAAGTCATAGGTACTTTGCCTGCTCCCAAAGAGATGGTTGCTGTGGGTGATGTCGTGCTTTTGAGACTGGATGATTAGGGAAAAAACAAACTAGCAAAAGGGTGGAATATGAAACTTTTTGAATTTGCAAAGCATTGTACAACCATCATTGGTGATGATACCATTGAGATAAAAACCTTGGCAAGCCATACCGACAATGTCCAAGAAGGGTGTTTATTTTTTGCCATAGAGGGGGTGCAAAGAGATGGGACAACCTATTTGGAAGAGGCTATCCATAAAGGTGCCATAGCCGTGGTGGTTTCCAAAGTTGTGGAGGGGTGTCAGGTGCCACAATTGCTCGTGTCCGATGTGAGGGGCAGTGTGGCAAAGATGGCGTCCGTTTTTTATGGGAATCCAAGTGAGCATCTCAAAATCCTTGGGGTCACGGGAACCAATGGCAAGACAACTACGACTTATTTGTTGCAAAGTATTTTTGCATCTTGCGGTTTGCCTGTTTGTATCATTGGTACCAATGGGGTATGGATGTGCGGACAGCATACCGCAAGTGACCTGACCACACCAGACCCCATATACTTGCACTCAATTTTTTTTGAATGCGTGCAAAAAGGTGTCAAGTATGTGGTGATGGAGGTGTCAGCCCACGCCATTCATTTTGACAAAATTGCAGGGATTCAGTTTGAGGTGGTGGGTTTTTGCAATTTGTCACAAGACCACTTTGATTTTTTTGGCACGATGGAAAATTATTTTGCAACCAAAGCAAAGTTGTTTTCCCAAAAATATGCCAAGCGTGCTGTCATCAATACGGATGATGCGTATGGCAGGAGACTGGTGCAAAGCATAGAGTTGCCTTTGCTTACCTTTGGGGTCTTTGAGCCAAGTGATGTCTTTGCGGTGTCCATTGAGACAGATATCAAGGGATGCAATTATGTCCTCAACTATTTGGACGATTTGCATAGGGTGCGTTGTGCTTTGCCTGGAAAATTTAATGTGTACAATAGTTTGTGTGCAATTTCTATGGCAAAGAGCCTGGGGCTTGATATGCAGTGCATTTTGCAAGGCATCAAAAAAATGGGCAGAGTGGAGGGGCGGTTTAATGTGGTGCACGCTGTGCAAGGTGGATTTGATATTGTGATTGACTATGCACATACGGAGGATGGACTAGAAAATATTCTCAAATCTATCAAGGAACTAGCCAAAGCCCGTGTGATAACCGTCTTTGGTTGTGGAGGCAATCGTGACAAGGGCAAGCGTCCTTTGATGGGGAGAGTTGCCGCAAAGTTGAGTGATTGCGTGCTGGTCACCTCAGACAATCCACGCAACGAACGCCCAGAGGAGATTGTCTTGCAAATTGTGAAGGGTGTAGAAAAAGAGCACGGTGGCAAAGTGCAAAGTATTGTGGACAGGAAACAAGCGATTCAAAAAGCCCTGGAATTGGCACAAAAAAATGATATTGTGTTGCTTGCGGGCAAGGGCGCAGAAAAACATCAAGAGATTGATGGTCAAAAAATACCTTATCAAGATGAGCAATATGTGAGAGAACTTTTGGACACAATGCAATTGTGAGACACAAGGCTCTTTTGGCAAGATGGTTGATTTTTTTATTTGCAAGTTTTTTGGGTACAATATGTATATGGAGTATTTTGTTACAATTTTAGTGGTATTTGTTTTGGCGGTGGTGGGTACACTTGCCATCATGCCCCTTGTGATAGCCTTGTCCAAAAAATTGAAACTGAGACAAACCATCTTGCACTATGTGGACAATCACGCCGGCAAAAGTGGTACACCCACTTTTGGAGGGATTGGGTTTATTGTTGTGGTCTCCTTGGTGTCTTGGGTTTTTGTGTCAAGGCAAAACAGCACGCTTGCCTTGGTGGGTATTGCTGTTTTTGTGGGTTATGGCATCATTGGGTTTTTGGACGATTTTATCAAAATTTATTTCAAGCGGAACAAGGGGCTCTCCGTTGTGCAAAAAATTGTGGCACAATTGTCTCTCAGTTTGATTGTGGCAATCTATGCGTATCGCCGTGCAGATGTGGGGAGTTTTTTGTGGTTGCCTTTTTTTGTGGGTGGGATTGATGTGGGTGTTTTTGCGGTGCCACTCAATGCAGTATTGATTGTAGCACTCACAAACTCGGTCAATTTGGTGGACGGTTTGGACGGACTTGCTTGCAAGGTGTCAGCCGTTTTTGTGCTAGGATGCATCGTTTTGTTTTTGTTGCTCGTGTATTTGGTATCACCCTTTGTGCAAAGTATGGCGATGGAGTACAAAAACATTGTGTTGTTTTGTGTGGCGTTGATGGGCGGGTTGCTCGGGTTTTTGGGATTCAATGGACACCCTGCCAAGATTTTTATGGGAGACACCGGCTCCTTGGCGATTGGTGGAGCGTTGTCGTGTGTCACGGTGTTTGGGAGATTGGGACTTTTTGTACCGTTTTTGGGAGTCTTGTTCTTGGCCACCGCCTTGTCGGTGTTGCTCCAAGTGGGATACTACAAATTGACCAAAAAACGCATTTTTTTGATGGCACCCTTGCATCATCATTTTGAAAGAAAGGGCGTACACGAAAATGTGATTTCGGTATGGTACACGCTGATTGGATTGTGTACGGTGGTACTCACAGTGGTGGGTTGCATTTGGGTGCTTGCAAAATGAGCAGGGGGATTGTATGATTGACTTTAAAAACAAAATTGTTTTGGTGCTGGGTGGCGGTATTAGTGGCAAGGGTGCGATGGTTGCTTTGCAACAAGCGGGTGCTAGACCCGTATTGTTTGATGACCGTGAGGGCATACCCTTGCCCAATATGTCTATTTTTGATATGCTGGTGACAAGTCCAGGTGTGACGCACAAGCACCCGCTTTGCAAAGAGGCAAAAAAACTTGGAAAAAAAATAATGGGAGAGATGGAACTTGCATATAGATTGCTTGGCAAAAAGCCGCTCATAGCGATTACGGGCACCAATGGGAAAACAACGACCACGCAAATGATTGGACAAATTTTGCAAAATGATGGGAAACAACCAATGGTTGCAGGCAATATTGGCATCTCTGCGTCCAGGGCTGCGGTGGAGCAAACGGATACGAGGTGTGCTGTTTGGGAGGTCAGTAGTTTTCAATTGAGACAAGCAAAGAGGTTTATCCCACAAATTGCCATCATTACCAACATTGCACCCGATCACTTGGATGTACATAGGACTTTTGAGAATTACACAAAAGCAAAATTGAGTATCACAAAACAGCAAAGAAAGCAAGATTTTTTGATTTTGGGTGTGGATGAACTTGACAAAGATACCATCCAAAGCCTCCAAACCAATGCCAA
>WQZE01000097.1 GCA_009780875.1 Bacillota bacterium
CACCAAATCTTCTAGGACAACCAACCTCTTCTCTGCTACCAAAGTAGACAAAGCACTGAGCAAAGCCGCTGTTTTCGCCTTTTTGTTGACCTTTTTATCAAAGTCTCTTGGCTTGGGTGCAAACACCACGCCACCGCCAGCCCATTGAGGAGAACGAATACTCCCTTGTCTAGCACGACCGGTTCCCTTTTGACGCCAAGGTTTGATACCACCACCACGAACTTCACTCCTAAACAAAGCAGACTTTGTTCCTTGTCTTCCGTTCGCCATTTGCGCCACCACCACTTGATGAATCAATGACTCATTAAACTCGTGACCCCATACCGTTGGATTGAGCGATACTGAACCCGCCTTATCTCCATTTTGCTTGTATATATCTACTTTTAGTGACATAACACAACTCCGTAAATGCAATGAACCCATTGCGTGAAAGAATCCTAATCAATACAGCAACAACACTTGCAACTAATTTTTGACCGCCTTGCTAATCATCACTGTGCCACCTTTGGGACCAGGAACCGCTCCGCTAATCAAAACAAAGTTGCGTTCTTTGTCAACCTTGACCACTCTCAAATTTTGAATCGTCACATTCTCGTGACCGTATTGACCAGGCATTTGCAAACCCTTGATGACCTTGGAGGGCGTAGAGTTGCTACCTGTACTACCCACACTGCGGTGCGTAGGACCCGTACCGTGCGTCATTTTGAGTCTGTGGTGATTCCACCTCACAATAGAACCACTAAACCCTCTACCACGAGTTTTGCCAGATACATCCACCCAATCGCCATCCTTGAAGATATCACAAGCAATCACGCTCCCCACCTGCAAATCACCGTGGTTGTCAAACTTGAATTCTTTGAGAACTCTTTTTGGACCCACACTCGCTTTGCTGAGGTGACCTTTGATTGGATTGCTCACTTTTTTGCAATCATCAAAGGCGCATTGCACCGCTTCATATCCATCACGCTCAACCGTCTTTTTTTGTACAACAACCATAGGTTGTGTTGATACAACCGTCACGGGCGTAACCACACCCTTTGTGTCAAAGGTTTGTGTCATACCTACTTTAATTCCTAAAATTGCATTCATCCTAAAAAGACCCCTGTCAAACTTGCGTGCAAGTTTTGTTTACCAAATGAAAATTTTTCCGCAAACCACTCATTACAACAAATAAGCCGTTTGCCATCTATTTGCTTGATTATAGTTTGATTTGTATATCCACACCCGCTGGCAAATCCAACTTCATCAAACTGTCCACCGCTTTGGGAGAAGGCGCAAAGATATCAATCAATCTCTTGTGGGTACGCATCTCAAAAGACTCTCTCGCATCTTTGTATTTGTGCACCGCTCTCAAAATCGTCACTATCTCTTTGTTGGTTGGCAATGGAATAGGTCCACTCACCTTTGTCCCTGTACGCTTTACGGTCTCAATAATCTTTGCCGCAGATTGGTCCAACAAATCGTGGTCGTATGCTTTGAGTTTGATTCTGATTTTTTGAGTTGCCATCTAAATGCTCCCTTGTCAATCTTTGCTTTGCGTCCGTGTGTGCAACGCCTGAAAAATAAATAAATATGTGCACAACGCACATATCCAAATCAAAGATATACATTATTATACCAAATCCTGCACCAATTGTCAACTGTTTTGGGACAAGTTTTAAAAAAATTTTCAAAATCTTTTTTGCCTCTCCCCCACACTTTCACCCCTGCAAGCACCCCTCCATCAAGCACACTCCACCCATTCGTATCTTGCGGTTTGTAGATGAGACAGACACACACACCTTGCCGTGCTTGCACCACCACAAACAAAACAATGGCACACACATTGCAAAGCATCCCCATCAGAGCAAATGCTCACCGTGCCCCCCAACCAAAAAACAAAGGCGAACGCATTGCACGCTCGCCTTTGTTTGCACCCATCGGATGATGGGCGGTCTCACACCCTACTAGTTGTTGTAGCTACGGCTGTGTTGTTGTTTTTTTGCTTTTCTGCAATCAGGGCAGCGTTGTGGTTCGTTCTCAAAACCTTTTTGAGCATAAAATTCTTGCTCACCGCTTGTCCAAACAAACTCCACACCACAGTCCTTGCATTTTAGGTTTTTGTCTTCAAATGCCATGGTCGTTTTTTCCTCCTTTTGATATTTGGTGTCGCCACCAGAAAATACATTTTAATGCTTGTCCACACGATAGCCAAACGCCACAATGTCCACAAACATTCCTAGAATGTACAAATGAAATCGGAATGTATTTTTGGGTCAACAAGAAGATAAACTCACACTTGGGAATGATACAAAAAACAATACCAATAATCTATATATAAATTATACCATCTTTATGGTTGCTTGTCAACACATTTGTGTTGTTTTGACAAACTTTTGCAAAAAACTTTTTTCACCACAAAAAATCCACACTCCCAAACACTCACCTACCAGTTCTCTTTTTCTCTGATTTTATTGAGTTCAGCAAGTTCCTCTGCACTGTACAACTCCTCTTGGGGCGGGATAGGCAAGGGCACATCCTCATCCAAAACACTCGCTACCTCTCTGAGGGCGGTCGCTTGCTTTTTGGTGATGGTCGCATTTTTTGCGGGCGCCTTGCTTGCTTGCACATACCCTGTACTCCCACCCGCATCCGCAACTCTGGGCTCATACCTGGCAGCCGAAAAATCAATGTCTCTAAATGTCGTGGTCTTGCCCTCCCACCGAACATCCACCACACCCGTTTCACCGTTTCTGTGCTTGGCAATGTGCAACTCTACCTTGTTGCGTTCACCCTCTTCTACGGTCATATCGTGTGCATCGTGCTTGCGATAAATAAACACAATAATATCCGCATCCTGCTCAATCGCACCGCTCTCACGCAAATCTGACATCTGCGGTCTTTTGTCCACCCGCTTTTCAATCTCCCGAGACATTTGGCTGAGCAACAAAATAGGGACATCCAATTCTTTGGCAGCAATTTTGAGTGTACGAGTGATATCACTGATTTCTTGTTGTCTACTCTCCACCCGCTTGCCACTCGTCATCAATTGCAAATAATCAATCATCACCAAGTCAAGTCCGTGCTCTCTTTTGAGTCTGCGGCACTTGGACAATATCTCTACGGGCGTTGTGAGCGAGTTGTCGTCCACATAAATCTTGGCCTTTTGCAAACGCTCCCTTGCATATTGTATATCACGCCACTCTCTTTCATTCATTTGCCCGCCATTGGCTTTTTGCATATCCACGCCCGACACACTGCACAGCATTCTTTTGGCAAGTTGCATTGCGGGCATCTCCAAACTGAACACCGCACAAGAATACGGCTCCGTCCCCATCGCTGTCTTCTTTTTGCTGGTCAGTGCAGCGTGACTGATGAGGTTCATACCAATACTGGTTTTGCCCTGCCCCGGTCTTGCGGCTATCAAAATCAAATCACTCCGTTGCAATCCCCCCAGTGTCTTGTTGATACCCTTGAACGGCGTCTCAATCCCCCGCAAAGCAAGTGGGTCAGCGTGAATTTTTTCCATCTGCGTAATGGCATCCACAGACGCCGCCCCAATGGGCACAAACGCACTGCGGTCTTGCTTTTGGGCAAGGTTGTACACCTCCTGCTCCGCCAACTGCAAAGCGTGGTCCTCAGGGTCTCCCGCATAACAAGTATCACTGATTTTGCCAGCGGATTTGAGCAACTGCCTGAGCAAACTTTGTTTTTTGACAATCTCTCTATAATACCCATAGTTGTCACTAGACGGCACAATGTCGGTCAACTTGGACAAATAGTCAAGCCCACCCACCATAGCCTTGGTGCCATCCATATCCAATTGCCCGCTCAAACTGACCATATCAATCGGCTTGTCATACGCCGCCAGCGTATGCATTGCTTGGTACACCGCCTTGTTGGCTGGACTAAAAAAATCCTCTTCGGTCAATCCGTCCAAAACCCTCAACCCAGCATTTTCATCAAGCAAAATACTGCCGAGCAACGCTTGCTCGGCCTCCGTATTTCTGGGCAATTTTTGACCCGCCACATTTGGATGGTTTTTTAGTTTGCTATCTTGTTTTTTTGCACTCGCTGTTGCCATTGTTTTCTCCATTTTTCTCACCCAACACACTCATCTCACGGCTACCCACCACTCCGTAGTACTTAAACGCCATCTTGCCACAGGGGTGTCTAGCCTATCCTCAACATTGAACTCCGCCTATTTATCTATTTATCTATTTATCTATTTATCTATTTATCTATTTATCTATTTATCTATTTATCTCAAAAATACATCCAGCCAAACAAGGGTACCCAGCCAAATTTGACAAGCAATACAAAGGTACCAAAAACTCCAAACAACAACACCGCCAACAAATCCCTGCACGCAAACTTGGGCTTTTTGAGTTTGGTTCTTTTTTTTGTGTATCCATAGCAACGGCTATCAATGGCATCCGCCAATTCATCGGCACGGTTGAACGAAGACACAAACAAAGGTATCAGCACAGGCAACATAGATTTTGCTTTTTTGACAAGATTCTTGCTATCAAAATTGGCACACCTTGCTTTTTGTGCCGCCACAATTTTGTCGGTCTCGGCAATCAGTGTGGGAATCATTCTGAGTGCAATGGACATAATCAGAGCAAGTTCTTGCACGGGCAACTTTATCAACGCAAACGGTTTGAGCCACCACTCCATTGCATCCGTCAATTGCGTAGGTGTCGTCGTGAGCGTCAACAGCGATGGCCCCACCACAAGGAGCACAAGCCTACACGCCATTTTCCCCGCTTGCATCAGCCCTGTTTTGTACACCCCAATCCGCCACCACGCCACCAAGGGCAACTCGCCCCCCACCGGCTTGTACAACAAGACAGACAACACCACCGTGAACAACATTATATATAGTATGGGCCGAATGCTCCTAAGAACACTCCCAAGCGGCACCTTTGACAACCCCACCGCCAAAAGCACAAACAACCCTATGGCGCCAAACCCAGCAAAACTCACCAAAAAAAAGATGGTCACAACATAGGCAACAACCAAAAACATCTTGCTCCGTGCGTCCAATCTGTGCACAACAGACTGAGCGGGATAATATTGTCCAAAGGTGATATCTCTCATATCCTGTATACTACTACCCCATCGTGCACAGCATTGCTCCCAATGCTACTACACACACCCAA
>WQZE01000098.1 GCA_009780875.1 Bacillota bacterium
GCCGTGTGCATCAATTGCCACTCGTCCATCATCTAGTTTGAATACATCACCATAAGCTGTCAAGTCCCTACGAATAGAAAAGTCAAATCCTACTAGTTTTTCTCGCCCTTTGGTCAGTTTATCAAATTCGGTGGCACTGACTGCACACTTATCTAGTTTGTCTAGTTGAGATTGAGTGAGATAACTATTTGTTGCTCGCTCTTGCCACTGGTTCATCCTAAATATTAGGAATTGTCTTTTTAGTTCGGCATCATCACTATTGTAGGCTTTATTATACAATTTATCTACTGCCTTAAACAATCCATCAGCATACTTGTCTTTGCCCAAATATCTAAAAAACGGATGTGATTTTTGCCAAAGTGTTTTGTTGTGAATATCGTCACCCTCTTCTATCTCACGGATAATAGGCAAATAGTGTTCATCTTCTATCTCGCCACTCAAAACCTTTTTGGCATAGTTGTACTCCTTTTTGGCTGGATTGGTTAGCTCATTGTCACCTGCCGTTGTTATAATAATGCAAAGTGCTTGCTCTTTTTTGCCCAAGTTACCCTCTGCTATGTCCGCCCTCTCGCTATCACGGTGACTTGACAACTCATCAATAATAACTAGGTCGGGCTTGCCGCCTTGCATATTGGCAGTCTCTCTACTAAACACCTTGACAAGACTACTATTCTTTTGCCCTCTAATAACCGTTTGTCTTGCATACACTTGTTTTCTTAGCAGTGGACTTGCATTGACTATGTTTTGTATCGGCTTGCGTAGCTCTTTGGCTTGCTCCCTATCAACCGCCATAATATGCACTTCGGCATCTGTAATAAACTTGCCTTTCTTTTCATCGCCTGGCTTGTATATCTTAGTAGCAACCATTGCATAAATCGCTCTTATTGCACTGCTGGTAGTTTTGGTTTGCCCCTTTGCTTCTTGCTTATACATTTTTGTGTATTTAAGATTACCAGTTTTCTTTTCTACCCATCCGTATAACATTCCATCATCAAATTGCAAGTGTGGTTTGTGTACATAAAAATCACCATCAATTGCTGGGTTAGGACAAAAGTTGTAAAAATAAGAAAAATGATTGGCTCTACTTTCATCAAAAAAGTATGGGAATGACTTTTTGTCTTGCTTAGCCAAATCATCTAAATGCTTTTTGGCAAGTTGTCTCTCAGCTTCGCAACAAATAAATTCTCCGTTCAAAATTTGCTTGGCATACTTTGTCGTGGGATGCTCATTTTTGGCAATCTCATACTTTGGTTTTTTATTTTGGCTTTGCTTTTTTACGCTTGCCACTTTTGCTACTTTGGTGGTCGTTTTTCGCTTTGGCATAATACATATTTACTTCCTTAACCTCCAAACAAATATTGCTCTAACCCGTCTTTTCTCTTGACACTTGCGTTCGCCATATTGACACCAATTTGCGAGCGACCTTGTGGCGTCAATCCAAACATGGCATAGTATTGTCGCAACTTATCTTGTTGTGTTCTCAACACTTTGAGATATGGGTTTTCAATAGGATTGCCATCGGCATCAGCACCAAGTATTCGTTGGTCATTTGCCCACTCTCGTTGAGCCACGCACCACACCGACCACGCTTCACATAGCATTTGCAAAGCCGATGAGTCAATGTCATAGATTACTGGTGGGTCACGCAAATCATCTTCTAGCTTTATCCGCTTCCACTCTGCTTTGGCAAAATCGGTCAAATGGTCTGGGCATACAAGATTACGAGTGCTACCAGCAAGGGCTTGCTCGGCTTGTTGCCGCTTCTCAATATTTTCATTGGACTTCTTTTGCTTTTTCTTGTCTATGCCACTCGCTGGCTTTGCCAATCTTGCCATTGTTACTCCTGTACTTTTATTGCTTTGGTATTAGTCAATTTTTCATATCTTGCAATAGTGGCATCGCAATACTTGGGGTCTAGTTCACAAATGTAGGCTATTCGCCCTAATTGTTCGGCGGCTATCAGGGTTGACCCACTACCGCCAAATGGGTCAAGTATATTTTCACCTTTTCGGCTACTATTGTGCGTTAGTTTTGCTATTAGTTTGATTGGCTTCATCGTTGGATGCTCTACATTGATTGTTGGTTTGTCACAATCAATTACTGTTGTGTTTTGTTCATCTTGCAATATTTCCTTTAATAACTTAATAGCATCTTTCTTTTTCAAGGTTTCTAACGCTATGTACTCTGTGTGTACTGTGCTTTGCGTTCGGTCATTTACAAAGTAGTGCGATTCTCCATCTTTCCAGCCATATAGGATTGGCTCGTGTTTCCAATGGTAGTCCTGTCGCCCTACTACAAATGCATTTTTATTCCATATTAGACACTGTCGTATCTTGCCCAGTCGCTCTCGTGCCTTTTGTCTAAATATCTCGCCTCCGCTGTCGCTGTGGAATATATACCACGCACCACCTTTTTTGAGTACCCTTGCCATCTGCCCAAAACTCTTATCCAAGAACTCAGCGAACTGTCGCTCTCCCAAATTGTCATTGGCTATGGTCAAATGATTGCTACTCTCATAATTTACATTGTACGGCGGGTCAGTAATTATCAGGTCGGCTACTGCTCCGTTCATCAGTTTGTCTATAACATCCTTGTCCGTACAGTCACCACAAATTAATCTATGAATTCCAAGTTGATATATCTCACCAAGTTTTGTTTTTGGGTTCTCTGGCACTGGTTCAGGCTCTACCTCTTTGACTTTGGCAAGTGCCGTTTGTTCCATAATCTCGCCAAACCCAAAAGCCGACATATCCCAACTTTCCAACTTCCCAAGTTCAAACTGCAATAGTTCGTTGTTCCAACTCGCAAGTTCACTTGTCTTATTGTCAACTAATCTAAACGCTCTAATCTGCTCGTTAGTCAAATCATCGGCAATAATGCACGGCACTTTTTCTAATCCTAATTTTTGGCTTGCTTTGTACCGTGTGTGACCTGCTACAATTTCATTGTTTTGGTCTATGACTATTGGGACTTTGAACCCGAACTCTTGGATTGACTTCGCTACGGCATCCACTGCTGGCTCGTTGTTGCGTGGATTGTGGGCGTACGGCATCAACTCGTGCAACGCCTTTTCTACTATTTTCACTCAATATCATTCCTGCTATTACTCCTTTTATAGTTGACTCTTGTATTTCTACATAGGGGCGTTGCCCCTAAAACCCCACAAGGGACTAGTCCCTTGACCCATTCGTTTTGCCATCCCCATATATATTTTATACCGCAAAAAATTAATCGGCTTTTTTCGCACGCACGAGGCTATTCACGGTGAACAAAAACTCACACAAAAACTTTTTTGGGGTAGGGGTGGGTGTTTTTGCTAGTTTTCACTCGTTTTTTCACTGTTTTTTGTTGTTTTTCCGTGTGTTTACTTCTTGTGCCGTTTTTTTACTGTGACAAGATTTGCACAAAACTTGCATATTATCTACATTCCAAAACAAGTTATTGTCGCCTCTATGTGGCACAATGTGGTCAACCTCGCTCGCCTCATCTCCACATACTGCACAGGTCACACGGTCTAGCAGTATACTCTTTCGTAATTCTCGCCACTTGCGACTTGCATACATACCACTGTGTGGGTGACTGTATGGTTGCTCCTTTGGCTTGTGTCGTGTGCAGTAGCCATTGTATTCTGCTATTGCTGTACAACCCATATGTCTACACGGTTTGCTAAATCCCATTTGTTTCTCCATAATGATAAGCACTGTATACCTATCCCACCTACCAAGTAGCCGTGCCACTGCCGTTTGCTCTTCGCAATCCTACTACACTATACTAGTTAAAATAGTGTGTTTTCCCTTTTTTACCATTATGGTTTGTCCGTTATGGGATAACGACACATATATTATAACATTTGTCAAGCAAAATGACTTACATTTGGTAGCGTCCTATTTATTTGTACTAGCGGCTTTTTTCTTGGCTCGCTCTAAAACTTTGTACAAATAGTCCTTGTTATAGAATATTTGCTTAGCAAGTGCGTGCATTGTGATGCCTTGCTTGTCCGCATTGAGAACTTTTTGCTCTAGCTCACTAAGTTTGCTATTTTGTTGGTCAGACATAACGCACCTCCTTAGTCATCAAATGTGTCATCTTTGTAGCCTCTGCGTGTATGGTCTATCTCTACGGTGTTTTTATATTGCGGCAATTGCTTTGGCTCTTGCTCACTGTTTGCCTTTTGTGACTGTTGCAGTGCTACAACTGCCTCTTGCTTGACTTTTGCTTTGAGTAACTTTTGTTGCTCATTCTCGTTATCTGTTGTGTATAAATTTGCTACAATGTCCTCATACTTCTTGCAAAACTTAGCTTTCAAAAACTCCATATCTTTCACAGTAGATTGTTTGTATTTGCGTGCGTTTTGCATATCATAAAAGTATTGTTGTACAAACTGTGGCAATGCATTATAGCCATCTACAATTTGCTGATTTGCTGTTTTGACAACTGTTGTTTGCTCTTGGTAGTGACCTGGCACTTGTATCATGCCTTTGCCTACAATGCTTTCTCGTTCGTATGGTTCAATCCATACTTCTTGCGTTTCCACAATGTCCCTATAATCCACATTGAGCCACAACTCATACTCTCGCCATAAACTCTCACCACTTGGCAACAAACGCCTTTTGATGACTTTGAGTGCATCCAAAATATCTGCTGGCTTTGTCTCAAACTTGCATACTTTGAGACACTCAACCGTTGCAAGTTCAATGTCTGCATACTCGTACTGTTCTAGCAATTTGTGCCAAACAAGTAGCTTTGCATTAAATTCACCATCCGTGCCATCAAGCAAACTTGCGTAAATTGTGCCAATCAAGGTTATAATTTTCTTGGTTTCTTGTTGTGTCATTCTCATTGCTCCTGCTGTGTTATATCGCTCACAAGGCTTGCCATTCGTTGACTACGCACAGTTTGCTTATCCGCTACATTTGGCTTATTTGGGGCTTGTATAGCCTTTTTAGCATCATCGTAGTGCCACCTTTGCAATGTGCTTTGCCAGTAGTCAATCCGCCTACCGTTGGTATCGTGCCAATCTCTCGCTTGGTAATACGCAAAAAATTGCTGTGGATTGACACTCAGCCCATTTTCTTGCACATAACTCTCAACCTGTTGCAAAGTTGGTGATTCAAAACCAA
>WQZE01000099.1 GCA_009780875.1 Bacillota bacterium
ACACAAAACCAACTCCCTGCCACAATGACAGCGGGTTGGGGGTCCCTTCTACAAAAAAACAACACCCCATCACGAGGTGTTGTTTTTATTTTCCCTTGGACTCAATGAGCCGTTGGGGATTTGTTATTTATTGCCCCGCCTTGGGGGTTTTTTGTTGGCTGGTCTACTTACCTCGTGGGAGATTTTGTTGGTTGTCTCCTACCTGCCTTGGGGGGGTCTTGGACCACCTTGGGGAGGCATACCGGGTCTTTGTCCGGGTTGACCAGGTCTCATTTGACCAGGCATACCGGGTCTTTGCCCTGGCTGACCGGGGGCCGGTCTAAACTGTGTTTGTCCGGGTTGACCGGGGCGTTGACCGGGTTGTACCACTTGCGTTTGCGGTGCCATTTGGGTTTGAGGGTAGACACCTCGGCCTTGTGTCAATTGTGGATTGACCACTTGCGTTGTGCCATAGCCGCCGGCTTGCGGTGGTTGTTTGCCATACCCCACAGGTCTTGCCATCGCTGGGCGTACATCCCCTTGACGGGCCGTCGCTGTCATTGTCTTTTTGCCCTTGCCACCTTTTTTGATGATGAAGAAGAACACCAAGAATATCACCAACGCCACGCCCAACGCACTCCCTATAAATATCCAAGGATTGTTCAGTTTGTCATTCACTTTGTCAGACAAACTGGTCACATGGATTTTGAGTTCCACCTCAATAGGGTCATAGTGCAAGTCGTTGTTGTCTTGCGTATACATTGCTTTGGCTACACCAATACGGTCGCCGTTTTGTCCGCCCCTAAATGCCTCGTCCATCTTCAAGTCTGGATTGACCCACACATAACCTTGCGGTAGTGCCACACTGCTGAGCAGGCTGTTCAAATCACCTTCCAATCTTGGCAAGTTCGCCTCTGGCTCACTCAGCCTTTTGTTGATGGTCAATTTTGCTCCAAAAATATAGTCAGACAAATTGACAGGGTCTGTATTGTACGCCATTTGTAGCGTTATCTCTGCTGGATACCTCACCTCATTGTTTGACAGCCCGTTCTCCGCATACCACCTGATCAAAAAGTCATCATCCAACATTGTTCCGTCTGCCACGCCCACCAATCTATACTCCGCTCCAAAATCCAAACTGTCCGTTAGGTCATTCCAAGTCGCCACAAACGAGGGCTCTTGCTCAGGGGCACTTTGTTGCCCTGCTGCCACACGGATTTGCAATTGGGTCTCATAGTCTTTGTACACTGCTTGGTCGGGATTGTAGATGGCGTCCACGGGGTGTGTTCCCACTTCGTCAAACGCTATGTTCTCCGCAAAACTCCATCCAATTGGCAACCGTATGTCCTCGGTTGTTTGCCCCACCGCTGCTGACAAATCTTGCGGTACATCGTTCGGTTTTTGTGGGTCTCTTTTGTCTACGCTTATCGTTGCTTCCAACCTATAATCATACAAGTGTGCCTTGTCTGTGTTGTACAACACGGACACCGTGATCTCACCACCTTGCCCCAACACAAAATTGGGGTCCTCAAAACTAAACTTGTTGTTTGGCAACTGTCCGTTGAGTTCAGACAACTTTTGCCCTATCTTGGCACTCAATACATCAATGGTCTCACTGGGTGCCTCTTGCTGTGCTTTGTCTACCTTGACAGGGATTGCCACCGCCGTATTGTCGTTGTAGTTGGTTGGGTCGTCATTGAACACGCCCGAAATGTTCCGTGGCGTCAAACTTGTCACGCCATCGGCGTCCGTCGTACTGTCGCTCAGCACATCAAAGGTCTTGTCTGGCTCCGCAAACGCCCACTCTTTGGGCAACTTGCTGCTCAAATCCCCTATCTTTTGCCCCCACACCGCTTGCAATTTGAGGTCTGCAATGATGCTCTTTTGGTCATCACTCGGTTGCTTGGGGTCACCCTTGCCCACCGTCACATTGATTTTAGTGGTCCAGTCGCTCAAATTGGATGGGTCCGTGTTGTACGCTAGCGTCACCTCCACATCGCCCACTTTGTCAAAAACCACACCGTCCAATATCTTGTAGTACTGTGGCACGCTCACATCCGCCGTGCTCTTGCCAACCTTCCCACTCAAACTCGTCGGTGGGTTGCTGGGGGCCGTCTGTTGCCCTGCTGACACCTTGACCGTGATGGGTGTCACATAGTCTTCGTATTGGTTGCTGTCTGGATTGTATACGGCACTGATATCGACCGTACCCACTGCGTCAAACGAGGTGTTGTCCGCAGCCAAAATACGCCACTTGGCATCCGTGATTTGCCCCTTGATGTCCCCGACCGTTTGACCCACCTTGGCCGTCAAGGCTGGGATACTTGGCGGCGTCACCGGCAACCCTTTGCTGATGGTAATACTAAACTCACTGCTCGTCGCCGTGCCAAAACTGTTCTCCGCTTGCAGCGTAAACTTGTATGTCCCCGCTTTGGTCGGTGTCCCGTCCAGCCTTGTCACATACCCAACGGCCGTACCGTTGTTGATTTTTATCCCATCAGGCAACGCTCCGCTCTTCAAGGTCACATTCACATCTTGCGTGTTCACCGGTATGAGCCAATCCAACTCCCCTTGCTTCTCTCCCACGACCGTCCCTACCGTCGTGCTCCAATTCGGTATTGTCCCAAAACTTGGCGCGGTGGGGGTCTGTACCGTACTGTTTTTTATTTCATATCTATCGTATTGTTTGTTCTCTCCATTGATTTGCGTTGCTTTGGACGCCCAGGTAAGGATGGCATCATTTTTGAGATACAAGCAAGGAACCATAGCCGCCGTGTCCTTTGCACGACTCCACGCCAACCGACCCGCAGCATCCAAGGTCACAACGCTTGTACCTGCATAGTGATAACGATTTATCCCAATATACGATGCGGGCAAACTTGTCCAAGCACTCACCGGGTTCTTGTCCCAACCGAGCGTCTGCATATACGGTCCACCATTGAAATTGCGGAGTGCTTGCACATCTTGACTCAACAAAACATTGATGGGGGCCAAAAATACCGTATCATCTGCCTCATAGTACGGATTGTTGTCATATATCAAATTGACATTGCCTGCCCAATCAATATTGCTATTGCTCCGCACATCGGCATAGACCCAATTGACCGTATTGCCATCGGCATCCTTGCCAGGATAGACGGTCTTTTTGCCACTAAACTCCTCCGCAGAGGTGAACCCTGCACTACTTGTGTTGCTACCAATCCAAGAACCATCTGCATTTCTGCCAAACACTGCATAGTCTATATAGGTACTTGAAGCATTGCGACTCAAAATAACTTTGTCAGAATTTCCGCTATCATCCGTACTGCCATCCACACGCCACGCCAACTCTGACCAAGTCAACGGTTGCTTTACCTTTGGATTCTTGATGACAGACGCATCCCGATTGGCATCTGGATTGCTCCCAACCCAAACACCGTATGCATCATTCAAAGTCTTGCGTATGTTGGACTGCTCCCAATAGTTGGTGCCGTTTTCTGGACGACCATCATCTGGAGTCGCATTGGTGCGGTGTGCCATCCATTGATTGATAAATGGCTTGCCGTAATTATCTTTGACCTCATTGGTGACACCCGTGTTGCTAAACGCACTCATATCAGCAGCCGGATCCGACGAATTATCTACGGGGACCGCAAATTCAGAACGCACCATCACACCCTGTGCGTCCTTTGCAATCACCCTAAACGACTGATTTTTGCGATACGGCATCAAATTGTTGACATAATCCCCAACTTGCAAATCTTTTGCATATCTGCGTGACACAAATCTGCCTTGCACGCCGCCAAAGGCACTTGCCGCACTCACATCTGCCACGCCTGGCGTGGCAAAACTTGCCACCAATCCCACCAATAGGAAAAGGAGCAAAAGCATCCTACCAAAACTTCTTTTTGTTTTTTCCATCGTAACCCACCGCCATTGGTACCGTATTGGTACCATATTCAACTAAATTTGTTCAATTTGAAATTATGAACAAAATATTAACAATAGTATACTATATAATTTTGCAATTGTCAAACGATTTTTGCAAATTGTATTTGTCAAATTTTTCCAGTTTGTGACACTCACCCAAAAGTACACCCCCTATCTGCGGAACACACCTCAAACAAAAGCCATTGACCGTGTTTCGTAACCGTGTATAACCGTGTATGAATCACTCGTTGTCTCTGTATTTTGTAGGGGCGAATGGTGTTCGCCTGCCTTGTTTGCACAAGGATGTCTTATCTGCGACTGCGGCTTGCTATTTTTGCAAACAAACGCAAAAACTCCATATACAACCAAATGATTCCAATCACCAAGCCGTAGGCTGCACGCCATTCCAACTTTTTGTCAAGACCTTGTTTTACAATACTGTCAATTTGTGCAATGTCACAAAGCACAAAGAAACTAGCCAAAAACACCATCAAGACCGAAATACCAATGGACAACAAAGAATCTCCAAAAAAGAGATTGTAGAGCCCAGGCACAAAAAAGGACAGCAACCCTACCACAAGCCCAATCAACATCACAGACACAAGTACGGTAATAGCAATGGACTGGGCTCTTTGTGACACTTTGATGAGTCCCAAACCATACATAATAGAAATCGTAGCCACCACCATTGTAGTGGACAACAATGCCAATGGCACGACACCGCTATACAAGATATCCACGACATAACTTGTTGCGCCCATCACAAGCCCAATCAAAAGACAATAGATGGTTCCTGTGACCGGAATGGTGCTTGGAGCAAGGGCGGCTATCAAGCCAAAAACAAACGCCCCTATCAACGCTCCAATCAAAATCACATTCATATACTCTGGCACTCTTTGCAACAGCACAATGCTTGCCACCGCACTCAACACGGTCACAAAGCCCAAAAGCCCCGCCTTGATGGCAACCCCTTTGTAGGATGCCCTGTCCTCCACCTCACTAGATGCCTGCCTGGACAAATTGCCAATCACAGCATTGGAAGTCCTATAAACCATAACACAACCCTCCTTCTGGGTATTTTGTTTGTATTGACTTGTTTACTTGTTTACTTGTTTACTTGTTTACTTGTTTACTTGTTTACTTGTTTACTTGTTTACTTGTTTACTTGTTTACTTGTTTACTTGTTTACTTGTTTACTTGTTTAC
>WQZE01000100.1 GCA_009780875.1 Bacillota bacterium
CGTGGGTGCAGACTCCCCCACACCAAAAAACATTTGCTCACAAAACCGCAAAGGCACGGCTTGTCTTTTGTACACCAGTTGCTCCATCCGTGTACCTTGGTTGGGAGCGGTCGCTTGCAACGCCCAGTACAACGCACTCAATTCTTTGTGGTTTTGGATACTCTTTTTCAAAAACAACTCTTTGCAAGCAGCCACACTCCCAAAATGCAAGGCTTGTGCATATCCGAAGTCCTCCCAATGAGGACTTGTCTTGTCCATATGCTCACTTTCCCCGAGCAATTGCATTTCGTATTCATAGGACATATGGCGTATGTTCTTTGTCTTTTGTGTGATGCCACGCAGCAAAAAAGAAGGCTTGCTTTGCTCATTGGCGATATACAAACAAACCATCTCTGCCCCACTATGCAATAACTGCACAAGTTCCAACCTTGCTAGTTTGTTGACATCCTTGGTGCTCGGCACAAGGTGGAGACCTTTGGTTTTGAGATGCTCAATTTCTGCATCGCTCAACAAACTTCTTTCTGACACACTGCTGGGCAAAACGCCCTCATTGAGGTCACAAATATAAACCTTTCTTTTGTCAGTGCCACGAAAAACTCTCTCCTCACCAACGGTCACCGCATCATACAAAGGCGGCAAAAAAGGCACCTTGCTTTTGAGTGCATCCAAAAAACATTCCCGTGCAAATCTGCTCTCGTACTCTTTGTCCTCCAAAGAAAAATGACCGGCAACCCACCGCAAATCATCCACCAACTTGTCTACCTTGTGAGCAATTTGCACCACATCCAAATCCGTTTGGGTGCTGAGGCGTGCCAAGTTTTGACTATGTGCCCCCAAATAATTTTTGAGTGCATCACAAAACGCCACCGCACCTTTTTGCAAATAAACCGTTTTTTCAAAAATCTCCACCATTTCACAAAGTTTTTTTCGCACGCCCTCTGCCACATCATCGGCAAAGCCTTGCAAAAACCCATCAAAATTGGTTCCATATTTTTGCACATAGGCAACCCACGCCCACCGCTCTTGTTGCGTGAGCCCCGTAAAATAATTTTTTCCGAGTGCCAGCATCTCATTTTGCCTGTACCCATTTTCACAAATGTCAAACAACGACATCAAAAAAGTCACAAAAGGATGAGACTGCAAATCATATTTGATTTCAATGTTGGCAGGAATGTCATATTCATCAAATATCCTGCGACAAAGAGACAAATCCCCTTTGAAAACCACCCCAATATCTTTGTACAACAGTCCATTTTTGGTATCCAAAATGATGCGTTTTGCCACCGCTTTGACTTGCTCTACCGCACTAGATGCCTTGTAAATCTCTATGTGGTCAATGTTGCCTTTGGCTGCAACCTGGGTTGCATACACCGCACAAGACTTTGCTTTTTGGTGCAGTGCCTCCAACACCTTTTGTATCATTGGACTAAAATAATCAAAGTTGGCAATATGGAAATGCCAATCCTTGATTTTGGTGCTTGTCCTGATGGCCTGTTCCAAGAGTACATATTTTTGCATACCGTCAAAGTGTGTCCCACGCATACTCTCTTGGTACTGCTCATAGATTTTGGAAATATCCCTGAGTTTGAACGCCAATCCTTGATACAATGGTATTTTTTGCTCACCCATTTCATCGCACAAATCAGCAGGTTCTATGCCGCTCCCTTGCAACATTTGGATGGTTTCGTACAGTTTTTCTGCAAAGCCTGCAAACAACGCAGATTTGCCAAACACCAAAAATTTGTTTTTGAGACAGATTGATTTGATGAGCATAATGCTTGCGCGCTTGGACAACGGTTGCATTGTCTGCTCGCCCAAGGCGTACAACAATCTATCAAATGTCAGCACATCCAAGTCAAATGCCCCGTGCGAACCCGCATAAACCCGCCGCTCACACGCAAGCGTATAATGGTCTGGCACAATCAAAATATGCCTGTGCTCCAAATCTGCTTTTCTTGCTTTGAGTGTATGGATGGCATCTTGCAAAGCGTGCCCATAGGTTTCATATGTTTTTATATTCATTGTCCTCTCTCAAACAGATACAATTGTATTGACTTTATGTGTCTTTTATGCTACAATATTGCTATGAAGAAATTACGATTTGTCTCAATACTATCTACTTGCCTACTTGCAATATTCTTGCTTGCAGGTTGCCAGCAAAAGGATTTGACCATTGTGTTGGATGACCCCAAGCCCTATGGCAACGGCGTCATTGAAACCACGGAGTACTCCGTCAAAAAATCAAAGTTTGAAAACAACATAGAAGTTGTCATTGCCACGGGCACCTTGGCGTTTGTTTTGGACACCACCCAAAGCAGTGTCAGCCTTGCAATGGACTTTTCACTCACCTACAACGACCTTGCGGACACAGTAGACCGTGGCAAAACGGATATGATTGTCTCCTCGGCAGAGTTCTCCAAAACGGCAATGTCACCACTCAAAAGCCATAAAGCCGTAGCATTGGAAGCCAGAACTGGGCAGACGGACAAGAGTTATGAGTTTGATGGTGATTATTTGAACAAAACCGCCACCCTCACCAATGCTGACAAAACAACCCAATCGTTGTCTTTGGAAAAATACAAAGGTACTCCCAACATCTTTGACAACGAGTATTTGTTCTATGCTGTGCGCAGTGCCACCCAATTGACCTCTGGTCAACAATTCAAGTTTGGCTTGTCCGTCTTGTTTGATTCGTTCCAAAATGACGCCTATACCGAGTACGCAATGCTTGCCTCCGTAGCTGAGGGCGTCGCCCCCATCATCTTGGACACCAACACAAACATTGAGGGCATTCCGCAAACCGAAAAAGGCGAAAACGCCCCCCTAGATGCACGCATTGTCAAACTTGATATTTCTAGTGGCACACCTGGACCCAGTTTGTATTTGGCGTATGCAGACAAGCCCATCTATGTGGGAGCAGAGGGCACGCCCTATGTGGGTGACAAACAAAATGATTCCGATACAGGGTATCAAAAAGTGCTCTTGCAAGCCTCCACCACAGATACAATGTCTGTGATGACCTATACACTTGACAAATATAGGGTTTCCTAAAATATTGGATTGCCTACACCTATTTATACAAAAGATACACCGTATTTTGGATTGCCGGCTAGTCGTTTTGACTAGCCGGCTTTTTGATTACTTTTTCAATTGTATCAAACACTCAGCAAGCAACGCATTGTTCATATCTCTTGCTTTTTTGTCCAAGACCTCTGCCCCAAACAACAAAGCGTGCATTGCAACAAAAAAACCTAGGGGGCAAGACAACAACGCCACCACAAAGTACCAAGGATTTTTCAATGCAATCATCAACCACGCACTCACGCCTAGGGCACTTGCAAGCAAGGCAAACGGCAAAAAGAGTGCCAACAAATAAAGAAAATTGGACAAACTCTTTATCTCTGGATAGCCATCACACGCCTTGTCGCCCACGCTCTGTTGCAAAAAGCGTTGTCTCCTACCAATATGCCACAAAATCCCTTGCGACACACGCCCTAGCGTCCTCTTGCCAAGCCAAGAAAATAAAAAAGAAAAACCACCCGCTCCTACGCAGCCAAGTATCATTTTGAAAATACCCAAACCACTCAATCCGAGCACAACACCGCTATATACGCCGACAAACACGGAGAGACCTACCGCCACACTCACCCACACAATCCAGTGAAAAAACTTGGCAACAAACTTGGCTAGTTGGATACGCTTGTGTTCCCACTTGATTATCTTGTCTTCCCCCGCTATCCCGCTGGGGGTCTCTGCCCTCTCACTCTCCTGCTTTTGTGCATTAGCGTGTTCCTTTTGCATTGTCTGCAAAGGGGCGGACACAGGTATTTGTGAGGCTTGCTCCCTTTGGCGAGCATTTGCCTCCTCTTTTTGCTTGTCAAATTCAATCTGCAATTGTTTGATTTTGTCACCCTGTGCCTGCAACATTTGCACAAGCATTGGCAACTCTATCACGGGCTCTGGGGATATGGACGCTTGCATATCGGCACGCTCCTCCTGCGTCCCCAAAACTTGCTCTTGGTGGGGTTGTGTGCGTGTGTTGTGTACTGGATGCAAGACAACGGGCTCCCTTGTCTCACAAACCGTATCTGACAAAGCCCCCTCCATAGGGTGCGTCTCTACCAAAGGAGTGCTCACACTATGTTCCAAAGTCATATCTTGTTCGCTTTGCACAAAATCCGTATCCGTAAAAGTAGTGTTTTGTGTTTGCCTGGGCTCCTCCTGCAAATTTTCTGGGTCCCGCATAGATGGGTCAGACACCCCCAAAAGTTTGGACAAAGCGGTCTCACTCCTCGTGTCTCCAATATCAAAATCTTCTAGCCCAATCCTTTCAAGAATGGATTGCTTGACTTGCGGGTCCACCATAAGGCTCTTGTCCACCCCTTCTTCTAGCCCGCTTTGCTCCAAAAGGGACCCGTCTTTGCTCCGTGTCCTTGATTTTTTTTTGAGTTTGCTAAAAGCCTCATATGCCTCCATTGCAATTTGCTCATCCGTCTTTTCGGGTTGTTGCGTTGGCGACACAGCAAGACCGTTACGCCTTGCATAGCCATCATAGCAAATTTGACACACTTTGAGGACATCCCCATCCTCTTCTATTTTGTACTCTTTGTCGCCCACAAATCCACAGGCTTCACACTCATATTTCATAACAACCTATCCTTGCTTCCTTTTTTCATCTTTTGGCACTGTGCCCCACAATTTACCGCCCCTTCTCTTTTGACTCACACTGATTTTACTACCATTTGTTTCTAAATTTCTCTGGTGATGATGATTCTACCACAATTTCGCTCCGTTCCATTGTGATGACCATTCTATTACCATTGTTTTTACAACATTCTATCTCCAACTTTGCTTGGGTTATGATTATTATACCACAATTTTACAAAATTTTCAAGTTATTTTTGTATGTAACATTTTTTTTGCAAAAATCATATGCTGTATTATAACACAATTTCGTGCCACTCAATTGTGTTGAATGCTTGATTACACTTGAATTTTGCAACGCTCCATACCAACTGTGCCTTTATTGTGATAATTATAACACAATTTCGTGC